>NZ_LNCE01000179.1:0-519 GCF_001445815.1 Janthinobacterium sp. Ant5-2-1
GTAACTAAGGAGCCACGATGGGTCAGAAAATTCATCCAACCGGTTTCCGTCTGGCGGTCACCCGTAACTGGGCTTCGCGCTGGTATGCAGGCAACGGTAATTTCGCTGCCATGCTGAACGAAGACTTGAAAGCACGTGCTTACCTGAAAAAGAAACTGAAGAACGCATCCGTTGGTCGCATCGTTATCGAGCGCCCAGCCAAGAACGCGCGCTTCACGATCTACAGCTCGCGTCCAGGCGTGGTCATTGGTAAAAAAGGCGAAGACATCGAAGTACTGAAGTCCGCGCTGACCAAGATCATGGGCGTACCTGTTCACGTGAACATCGAAGAAATTCGCAAGCCAGAAATCGACTCGCAACTGATCGCCGATTCGATCGCTCAGCAGCTGGAAAAACGGATCATGTTCCGCCGCGCCATGAAGCGTGCAATGCAAAATGCAATGCGCCTGGGTGCTCTCGGTATCAAGATCATGTCGTCCGGCCGTCTGAACGGTATCGAAATCGCGCGTAAAGAGTGGT
>NZ_LNCE01000018.1:0-106308 GCF_001445815.1 Janthinobacterium sp. Ant5-2-1
CGGTATTTCTGGTACCATCAGCGGCGAGTATGTCGTAGAGACGAATGCTCCCGAAGTCGCTGACGACTACTTAGCCGGGCAGATCATCCTCACTGATGCCCGGAAAATAGTCGAAAGCCTGTTTTGCAGCACGGTCTAAGCTAAGACCGCCGGACTTATGTTCGACCAGCAGCACGCCTTTCCATAGCATGTCGATAAAACCGTGGACGCCGCTTTGCTTGGTCACGGGTCGCTCAAACGTCGCAACGCGCTTGCGGCTGATGCCGAACACATCGAAGAAGTCGTTCCAGTAGCTTTGAGCCTCTGCGCTCTCCCACTTCTCATCCTTCCACTTGTAAGAAAAAGCATGCGCTCGCTCGCGAATTTCGGTCCAGCCTAATGCCATTGGAAGCTCCTGCTGAAATTTATTATGTTCTGTCCGGGCTATGCGCTGGCCGGCGACATGCCAGTGCCGGACCTGGTAGTTCAGTGGGTCGCCCGCCAAGTACAAAGCGACGCCGCCGCTCGGCCGCAGTATGGCATCCGCGACGAGACGCGGCGTGAACATTTTCAGGAACTACGCGCCTATCTTGGCCTGTCCGCGTTTGGCCTGCCGGAGTTTCGTACACTGGCGCATAGCGTTGCGGACCTCGTGATGCAAACCGACAAGGGCTTAGTGCTCGCCGCCCATGCCCTGGAAACGTTACGGCAGCGGCACATCATCCTGCCGATATTGGCGGTCATCGAACGAGTTTGCGCGGAAGCCGTGACGCGCGCCAACCGGCGCATTTACCGGGCATTGTTGGAACAGCGTCAGCCGCACCACAAGCGAGGATTGGACAATCTGCTCAACGTCGCGCCGGACACGAACATCACCTGGTTGATGTGGCTGCGCCAGTCGCCGTTGAAACCGAACTCCCGCCACATGCGGAAACAGATCGAGCGTCTCAATATCTTCCAGTCGCTCGCCTTGCCGGACGGGATAGGCCCCCAGATTCATCAAAATCGGTTTTTGAAGATGGCGCGGGAAGGTGCGCAGATGCAGCCATTCGATCTGGCCAAGTTCGAGGATGAGCGGCGTTATGCGACCCTGGTCGCGCTGGCGATCGAGGGCATGGGCGCAGCCAGTGCACAGCTGCGCCCACCGGTCGACGCGATCAGGCACCACGTGCTGGCTGTCACGAAGCTGCATCCAGACGACAAGCCTGTGCCAGTGCTCGCGTCTGGCAACGGGAAGATCAAAAACGGGCGGCTAAGGACCTATGTGCGCGATGAACGGCTTGTCGGCGCCACCGCGCCACCAGCAGTGTGGTTCGCCTGCTCGCCAGTTCACAAAGGTATCCATCCGCAAACCCAGCAGGCTAAATTCGATGACATATTACACGCCGACGGGTATGCGGGGTTTAACGCCTTGTTTGAATAAGGCATGGTTCCCGAAGTGGCCAGCTGTGCGCATGCGCGGCGTAAATTACATGACCTGCATGCCGCGGCGCGCGGAATCCCCGCTGACTACTGAGGAGCTGCGCCGGATCGCCGAGCTGTATTTGGCCGATACCGAGGAAAATCGCCTGGCGAATGAAGACAGATTCGGCAAAGCCGCTCGCGTTAGCTGCTCGATGACCTAGAGCGTTAGCTGCGCACCAAATCTGATATGTTGTCGAGCAATTCCGACACGGTGGCGGTAATCCTGTATGAGCTCAAACTCTCGCCGGCGCTGCTGAGCTACTGTAACGACGACGCAATCGAGATCGACAACTCGGCCGCGGAACGAGGTTTGCGAAGCATGGCCATTGGTCGCCGCGATCTAATCGTTGATTTGAAGGGCCCGGCGCAATGGCGTCGATTATGAGGCTGTGCTACGCAATATGCTCACTCACATCGCTGACCACCCGGCCTACCGTGTCGACGAATTCTTGCCTTGGCACATCGCAGCGCAGATCCCAACGGCTTGAAACACGCCGCTTCCCCGCGGGGTAATGCAATCATCTAGAAAAATATCGATAGGCTCAAGACGGCTTTGGCTATCCGTTTAATTCTTAGGCATCATTGCTGCCATTCGACCGACCATAGTTCGGATGTCGTCCAATTTTAGGTGCTCTTCATTTCGTAAGAGTTGTTTGTAGAGTAACGACATGATTTGAATTCCATCGACTGCGCGTACTGGAATCGATATAGGTGTTCGGGCGCGTTGGATAATTTGAACGAAATAGTGCCTATTTTGGAATTCAATCTGGAGTGATTTTTCGTGATTTTTGCCGTGGCAACGCTTTACCTTCAGCTGTACCGACGAGTTGCTGCAGCTCTCCACTTGTGAAGGATGGCAAACGTGCTGATGCAAGCGTATAGAGAATAATGGAGAGTTTCATTTCTTCTTGTCTTCGTTGATCTGCGTGAATTTGTAGTCAGCAGCTGATCTTTCGAGGGCCAGGCCCAAGATGTCTTTGAGATCATCAGGAAGTGTTCCATTTTCCAATTGTCGTTTGGCGAATGTGTTGCGCAAGGTTCGACCACCTGACCGAGACAAGTCCAGTCCAGCGCGTGCAAAGGTGGATTGTATCTGAACGTAAACGGTTTTTTTCGTCATTTTGTCGCCGGCCATATTTGCCGGGAATACGAAATGGCCTGGGATCTTCATTAGGTCGCGTTCCCTAAGCCAGGGGTGAAGTTCATCGACGCCCGCGCGAGGTAACAACGTTACATGTTCGTAACTTGTGTCGTGCTTTTCGTCAGGTGTGATGGTCAATTCGATTGCCCCATCAATCTCTACCTGTTTGCCAACTTCTTCGAGTAGCAGGCCAACCGCCTCAGATACGCGAAGCCCTGCGAGCGCCATCACTACCTGCATTGCACGATCACGCCGTCTTTTCCAACCATCGAATGCTGTTTTTTGTCGGCGCCGCTGGGATGCAGACGGAAGTGCGTCGAAGAATCGCAGAAGCTGATCGTTTGAAAGGGACCGGCCAGCTGCATCCTTTGCAAATTCACCAGGGGCAGTAGTGAGCATCGTAAGTCGAGCCGGATTGGGAACATTCCCGAGATGGTCGTAGCACCGTTCGATTAATCGGAGGTATCTGAAGGCAATTTTGCTGTTGAGCAAACGTTTACCATTTTCATTGCGGTTGATGAATCGTAACAAGTCGAATTGAGTGATTGTGGACAGTGTTTTCTGCTCAGCAACCATCCATTTGACGAAGTTGCCGAACATGAAAATATAGGTCTTTGCAGACTCGGTTGATATGGTTCTCAGGATCAAATCAGCTGGTTGTCGAAGACTTGTTCTTGCAAAGTCGTCAGTGAATACGAAGGATGAAAACGAAGCGATGGGATCTTCGTCCCACGAAGTTAGTTTTTTCATGTTCGAAGCCCATTAATAGTGCATCGAGTCTAGCATAAAATGTAACTAACCAACCATTTGTCGATGTGGTTTAGGGACTCTACTGCCACGGACTTCGGTGAGGTAGAGGATGACTCTTTGGACTCGTTTTAGCTCTTTTTATTCTTTTAGCTCTTTTAGCACTGGGTTAGTGGGGTCGCCAGGGCCATCGGACTTGGAAGAGTCCGGTACGGTGCCGGAGTTGGTAATGCTGATGGAGGAGGGTGGGTTAGTTACAAAAAGTGACGATGCTTTGGAAGTCTTTTAAAAAACTTGGCGTCGAATACTGACCTCTAGGGCGCGATTAATCAACAGGGAATCTGCGTGAAAATTGAAGCTGAATCGTTTTCCAACATGCTCACGTAACAGGAGGTACTGGCGACTATGGCGGGTAAAATTTTAAAAACGGGAAGATGGACACAGTGACATGGTAAAAGGGTGCGTATGGTCATGATTACTGGGGAATCCCACTTTTTTGACGACAAATACTGTGCCGAGGTATTGCCAACCACTACTAACTTTTCTGATTGCCTCTGCTAGACATGCCGCAGAAGTTGCTGTACATTAATGATGTCGGCTTACGGCATTGTTTCTCCTACCCACTTACCTATGTTCCCATTGGTAAGTGACGATAGTCACTAACTCCTTTTTAACCCCGCTATGCGGAATCTATTAGGAGTAGTGCGCCATGACCATCTTGACCCAATCGGCAATTGCAGCTCACCAGGCTAAACTGGTTCAACCACAAGAAGGCCAACGCTATTCCCAGTACCCCGTTCATGAAATGGAGTTTTGGCATAATCTGTTTGCCTTCGCAAAGAACCCGAATACCGCCCAGCAAGTGCTGAACGAAATCGGGGACATTGAAAACGAACCCTGTATCGAAAACGATCGCGTTTTCCGCAACGTGCAGCACGCTCGTAATCTGGCAAAGATCGCTTTGCTGAACTAATTAGTGCTGAACGAGCACTAAGCATTTGGCGACAGGAACCTGGCAACCCAGGATCTTGTCGGCCATTGCCAGCGCCATATTGGCCACGTCGACCAGTCGGCGTGCCCTTGCCTCGGTATCCATTTCGCGCATCGTATTGCTGAACAGACTGGCCAGGTTCTCTTCAGTAGGGCTGTCCGGATCGCTCACACCTCCCGCCTCACGTATCCAACGTTCATAAGCTTCATCGGAGACAGCGTTCAAATCAGTTGGCATAACATTCCTTTATTTAATAATGCCACCATTGTAGGCGCTCGATAGCATCACGCAAGTCACCCCCTCCACATTCTCGAATCAGCACTGATTAAGCGCTGATCCTTCACGGAACACCTCTTTCTATTGCCGCCCTGCGGCATTTACTGGAGGTTCTATGCACTCAACAAACCCGGTCGCGTTACTAAAGCCGGCTGTGGTCATCCAGCTGGACATCTTCGACTGTTTCGACGACATCCCAGTCGATCATCAGAAACCCATCGAAGCTAAATCACCTGCCCCCAAACCATTGCACGACGGCCACCCGCCTTCAACCAAGTCCGTCAAACCTGGATTGAAATCCAAGCCGACTCGCACTCCATTGGTTCCAGCGAAAAAAAAAACTGACGCCAGAGAGTTGCTCGTCGATCCGGACGAACCGGAGTCGGTAAATCTGGAATCAATCGAAGCTGGCGACAGTCCCGAGCATATCCTTGCCAAGCGCATGTTTCTGCGAATGATGTGGGACATTGAAGGCAAGTCGGAAGATGTCGAACCCGATCTCTTCGGTCAGACGTCGGTCACTGGCACCAAATCAAACCAAGCTGACCAAAATCGGCTCGATGCTCTTATCTGGCTATACAGCCTCAATCCTGACGGAAGCCTCGTTAGCATCGAGTGGGTATGCGATGAACTTGGATTCGATCCGCATCGCGTGCGCCGTATCGTTGGTCGCAGCATGCGCAAGGAAATCAAACGCGTGGTGCAGTTGCTATCCACCATCGTGAGCCCGCAACACGCTCACGTCTGCGAGGAAAAAATTTCCGATTACCTCGATATTTCCAATTGGAGTTTCAACTAATGCGTGCGTCTTGAACGCTCCGCACCCTTTCTACAATCACCATCAAGGATGTATTTTATGAACAATGCTCTCTCTTCGCTGTTCGCCCAGGCCCCCGGCCTGGCCAGCTCCTTCAATGACATCTTCACCGACAAGGTCGCTGTACAGGTGGCGCCGCCAATACCGGCAGCATTGCCAGTACCAGACGCAGTTCCTTCCAACAAAGCTGGCGAATAGTCAGATCACCAATTATCACGAGGCCATATCATGCAAGCATACGGACACAAACGCAGCTACCGCGTCGAAACGGAGTCAATCCACGCTGGCCAACCGGAACCGCGCAAGCAGGCGCCGAAAGGCTGTAACAATGCACGTCGCAAGTCTGCTCGCCAGGCAGCGCGTACCGACATCAAAGCGGCGATCTTCCACTGATCTGTCCGCGTACTATCGAACCCACCGTCGCCCCTCTCAAAGGGGCGGCAACCACCTTCACGTTCATCACTGCTGCCTGCATCGATGAGCCTTCCCGCTCTTCTCATTAAAACGCCGAATCACGGCATCAATGGGAGAATCACATGAAAATTCTGCACGCCTCGGACCTGCACTACTCTCCGGGTAATTTGGATGAAGCGGATCGTTGCTTCGGCCATGCAGTCGAACAAGCAATCGTCAACGACGTCGCAGTTGCGATGCTCACTGGCGATTTGACTGACCACGCTCTGGACGGTCACTCTCCAGCACTGCTGGCACTGGCAAAACGCATTAAGCAGCTGGCCGACCACTGCCCAGTATTCCTGCTGCAAGGTACCTTCTCTCATGAGCCGGTAGGACTGCTCAAGATGCTGGAAATGATCGGAGCTAATCATCCCATTGTCGTTTCTGACAAGATCGGCATGATTGGCCTCGCGGACGGGAAATGGCTCGACTATGACCCGACCTACGCCGATGTGCAATATGACCTGGTTATCACCAGCGTGCCGACCGTCAACAAGGCTGAACTGGCCTTGGTAGTGGGCGCCGACAATGCAAGTGTCGAAATGGGGAATCACCTGGCAGCACTTCTTGGTCTGTTCGGTCCTGCAAACGCTGCGTTGCGCCGCCGCGGTGTTCCTACCGTACTGGCAAGTCACGGTACCGTCGATGGATCTCTTAATGAATCCGGCGTGCCGATGGCGGGAATGGACCACGAGTTTTCACTCGGTGCTCTGTTCTCAGCCAACACGAGCGCGACGATGCTCGGTCACATCCACATGCACCAGCAATGGACACGTGAGCATGACGGCCGTATGCAGCGCATCGCGTATCCAGGCTCGATCGGTCGGTACCACTACGGGGAGCTTGGGGAGAAATACTGCCTCATCTGGGAAGTATCAGCCGATACGGCCGACTTTACCCCAGTGCAAACGCCATCGAAACGCATGATTGAAATCGCATTCGAAGGCATTCCAAACCTGGACGAGCTGGCCACCGTAGCGGAGCAATGCCGCGGCGCCTTTGTTCGTGTCAGGTACTCGGTCGACGAAGAGTTCGCCAGGACAATTGATCGCCAAGCGATCAAGCAAATCCTGGGCGCCTCCGCCGAAGTGAAGATCGAGGGCGAGGTGCTTACAATTCAACGTCAACGCTGTGCCGGCATCTCGTCGCTATCGTCAGTTGAAGAACGATTCATCAAGTGGTGCGAGTTCACGCAAACACCAACGTCAGGTCTGGCCGAGCGGCTGTCCCAGCTGCAAACGATGGCGCCAGAGGATATCGCAAGCGCTTTCAATTCCACCAACAAACGCCCAGGGCAATCGGCACCTGATCCATCAGGCCCGCCTGCCAACACACGCCATTCGGAAACCGAGTTTTAAGATCAAATTTTTTGAATTCATCCCACTTTCACATCACGAGGAACCATGATTCAAGCAATTATAGAAGCAATGAAGCAGGAAATCGCAAAGTACAAGCTGGAGCTGCTGCAACACTATCCGAAGGACCTGGAGATTGACATGGCGACACTTGAACGCTTCGCGCACCCTGGGATGAAAATCGCATGGATGGTTGGGGACAGTCATACACACATCGCCCCGCTAGGAGTGCATCAGAAGCTGAACGAGATTCCCACGTATTTGACAAGACTGGCGAATAACGACCGCTTTTATGTCCTCTCGATCGGCCACGGCCCAGCGCAGTTCTCGTTGAAAGAAATCACACGCGATGAATTTGCCGCGCTGGTCAATACGACGATTCCGTACAAGAGCGTTGGGCCGGTCGAAGCGTTCTGGCTATACAGCAATAATGCACGTGTTGGCACCTGCGTTCTCACCCGCGAGGGAACTTACGAAAAACCTGTGTACAGGATCTCGCTCACACCAATGGGCGGCATCAGCAAGATCGACCGCGAAGCCCTGAAGGAATGGGGCCAGCAAGCCGTCACAAGTAAATCAGGCTCGTTGTTTTCATACAGCCAGGTCGAATGGCTGGCATCGATCGATATGCCACTTGCCGCGTAAAAAACGGAATACTGGGACCTACCTCAAACGGGTAGGTGCCAGGCTTACCTTCAAATTTTCTTGCTCTTCGATGCGCCGCATCGATGAGCACAGCTCATGTTTTTTACTCGCCGATCTTCGGCACTCATTACGCCATGTGTGTACCTCTGGAATTTGCAGTTGCACGACAGATCGTCACCTCGGCTGACATTCGATCTATTTCTCACTTGGAATATATCGCCCCATCAACGGTCCGCACCGCGCGAGCCGAATTCATTCAACGATATAACGGAATCGACAATATGCTCAACACCCTCCCACTCGCAGCGCCAAATGGCGCTAACCTACAAGTTACCTCCCTCACCACCATTCCAGCGAAGTTCATCTTTGACCGCTATGCCCAAAACATCATAGGTGGCAATCGCCACATATATGACACGCTAGAGGTACATGGCGTGCGCAGCTATGAGACCGGTTTCGACGATGCCACGCACTATGAAATCGACAACTTGAACCCGACAACTTTCTCCGTCTACATCCGCTTAAAAGGCGAGGGCGTTGAATGTGTTGGCGACTTCACTCGCTATGCCGATGCCGTCCAGTACGGCACCGAACTGAGCGCCCAATACAGCTGGCCGATGCGTAACTTTGTCCTCGACAGATTCCGTATGACCACCATTGCCAAATTGCAATAGCCGCCAAACCGCCGACGATGAGTCGGCGGTGTCGCGGGCCCGTCTTTAACCAGGTGTATTTACCTGCTATGATGGCGTTGTCTCCCTGAGGCATAGAATCATACGCAAACTCACACTCACTCTGCTTGCCAGCTGACTCCATTGAAAACACCGCTATGCGGTATGGAGCCAAATTGAAACCACTCAAACTCACACTGCAAGGCTTTACTGGCATATCCGCTGCTTTTGGCCGGGACAGCCTGGTACTCGATCTTCAAACCATTCCCCAAGATGCCTCGCTCGTTGCGCTTGTAGGCCCCAATGGCGCCGGAAAAAGTACAGTCCTGGACAATCTTCACCCATTCAGAATTATGCCTTCCCGCGCAACTACGCTTGGACCCGGTGGCTTCTCGTACTGGACGCAAATCTACGGCGCCACGGCAATGAAAGAACTGCTGTGGGAGAACGATTGTGTACTCTATCGAACCCTCCTGTCATTTAAGACGACGGGCAAAACCCAGAAATCGGATTGCTACCTGTATCAGTGGGACACAGCAGTTCAAGAATGGAGGCCGGTTCAGCTTGATGATGGCACGCTCTCGGACGGAAAGACGGCCACGTATGATCGCTGCGTTGATACCATCCTGGGGCCGCCGGAGAAGTTTTTCACGGCCCATTTCTCAGCGCAAGGTCGCAAATCTCTCGCATCCTACGGCACTGGCGACATTAAGTCGATTCTGGCTTCGGTGCTGAACCTTCAGGGCTTGCATACGCTTTCTTCCAACGCGGCACTGGTTGGCAAGTTCCTCCGCCAGCAGCTCGCGGGTATCAACGACGAATTGGCCGAAGCACGCAACCAGGACAACACCGCAGCTGTACTGACTGGTGAAGTCACACGGGTTGATGAACTCATTCGCGCCGGCTGCGCAGATGAAGTCACGGCTCAAGCAAACGTCAACGGTGCGCGTGAAAAATTGGCAGGTATTCTCGCCAAACGAGATGCACAGGCAAAGAACGCTGAGGAAGTTCGATTTCTGACCGAGCAAATCGGCGTGGTCTTCAGCAAGGCGGCCAGCAGCAGGGCGAGCGTGGACACTCAGTACGCTCGTGAACAAATGCGTCATCAATCCGAGGCCGCCAGCGTAAAAGCTGCGATCCCATCTGTGCAAATCAACGTACAGTCGAATGAAGCGGAAATGCGCAGGCTCAATGCTGTGCTGACTGAGAAGAGTGCAGTAGCGCAAGCGGTGGGACGTCTTCACCAACGCCAGCAAGACCTCGAACAAATCGACGGCGCAGTCGACGCACACCAGGTTACGCTGGCCGGTGCTGCAGTAATGCGAACCGAGTTGAATGTGCTCATCGCAGACCATTCGAAGCTGGCATCGGATGGACAAGCAAAGACCATTCGTATCAAGAGCCTTAAGGAGACTGCCGGGCTGGTTGAACAGGTTCCTTGTAAAGGCTCGCTGATGCAATTGGCCTGTCCGTTAATGGAGCAAGCAAACGCTGCAATGCGGGATGTTCCGGCTCACGAAGCGGAGCAAGCCGCCAAGCGCTTAACCTATCAGGAGATCAGCCGCAAGGTAAAAGATCTTCAATCAAGGGTAGCCGGCTTCGATACCATCGAGGCGGAGGTGAGAGACTTGCAGAAGAAGAGAAAGATGGCTGCAGATGCTCTCGACGCTGACAACCGTCTTGCTGCGCGTGCCCCGCTTATCGCCGACGCTGAAACTCGCCTGCCAGTGCTGGCCGATACAATTGCGCAACAGCGTCAAGACATCGCCGCTGCTAACGATCGCATGATGCAGGTTTCGACAATGCTTGCTGCAATCGAGTCGGAAAAGGTCAGGCCCTGGCCCTCATAGAGGGTACCAGTCTGGCTGAAACCAAAGTGCTCGAGGAGCGCCTGGCTAAGCTGGAAAAGCCGGTATCCGACGCCGAGGTAGCGGCTTACCAAAGTGCCGTTGCGCTTGCTGGCGCTGCACTGGTCGAAGTTCAGGCCCGTGCCCGTGCTCTCAGCGAACAGAAAGTTACTTTTTTGGGCAAGCTCGAGGCAGTGCGTACGCTGGCTGCGCGCTCCGTTCAGGTGAAAGAGCAAGCCGAGCGCCTGTTTGAAGAAATCGCAAAATGGAAGCTGCTGGAGAAAGGTTTAGGCAACGATGGCTGCGTGGCGTTGAGTATCGACGACTCAGGGCCAGAGATTGCCGCGATCTGCAACAACCTGCTCTCGGACTGCTTTGATGGGCGCTTTGTCGTGCGCCTCGATACGCAAAGCGAGACGAAGACTGGCAACATGAAGGAGACCTTTGATATAAAGGTCTTTGACGGCCATCGGGGTACCGAAAAGTCACTTGGCGACATGTCAGGTGGCGAAGAGGTACTGGTGAACGAGTGCCTGACACGCTCGGTTGCGCTGTATGCATCGCAGTCAAGTATGACCCACTGCGAGACCTTATTTACCGACGAAACTGACAGTGCACTAGATCCCGAAGCAAAGCGTACGTTCATGCAAATGAAGCGAGCCGTTCTCAAGCAAGGTGGCTATGGTCGCGAGTTTTTCATTACCCACACGCCAGAATTGTGGGAGATGGCGGACTACAAGATCATGATGGCCGAGCTGTAATTTCAAACACCCTGGCGCTATGCACCAGGGTGTTCCCGTACTTAATAGTAAGCCCTTTTCCCTGCAACTAAAATCCTGTAAAATGATTTTGTCGGTCCCCGGCATTGTCTTACATCCCCCAGCTGTTCGATACCAAGTATCGGAGAGCGATCATAAATGCTCACTCCTTGCTAACGCCGATTTTCGGCATTCACGGAGAATTCCCAATGAGCCAAAATCCCAAGTTCCCAGATAAAGTTGTTGACTTACCATATGGACTGCTGATTTTTCCATTTGCAACCATGGAAGCAGTTGGCGCCAAAATAATGGCAACATTAACAAATAAGTCTAAGGCCCAACCAAAACCACTGCACGAGGTTAGCCACGGAGTAAGCTTACCCAATGTCACCAAAAACTTGCAGTATCAAGTCGCTGATCGGGTCTATAGCAGAGAGATCAACGGTCGCAAAGTAAGTTTTTATCATTACTACACGGCCGATGTAATTCGTATAGTGTGCCGCGAGTTGCGTCATATTAAGCCAATCGATTTTACGCCGCTCATAGCTGATGACTCCGCAGTGGTGTTTGACATCGATGGAGCCATTCAATGGGTGCGTCAAAATGGACTCGAACCTGTTGCGTTGATACGCACAGAAGAGAATCCAAAATATCCCCAAAAGGCGACCACTACGTTATCGCATACCCCCCCTTGGGATAACGAAGAAAAACAGGCGAAGAATAAGCCTACGCCCGTTTCAACATCCCCATCTCAGTCGACCATCGTTCCGGCAACAGGGAGTAAGAGTGCACCGTTCACGGGCAGGATTGTTTCATTTGGAACATCACAGCGTACCGGTAACGGAGATGGTAAACCCTACATCACCTACGCGATGAAAATTCGATCCGAAACAGGCGCCTATGATAAGGAATTCATTGGTGAACATCTTTCCGATCTTGTGGCTGATATGAAGCTACAGGTTGGTCAGTTGATCCGTATTCAGCTCCTTGGCAAGCACTATTTTGAAGTGGAGGTTGACGGCAAAATGGAACAGCGCAACCGAAATCACTTCGCAATCAATATCATCTAACATCATAGGAAATTAATATGGCATCAGTAAATAAAGTCATCATCGTCGGCAATCTGGGCCGAGACCCGGAAATCCGCTACATGCCTAGCGGCGACGCGATCGCCAACATCGCCGTGGCCACTTCGTACAAATCGAAGGATCGCAACACGGGCGAACAAAAAGAATTAACAGAGTGGCACCGTATCTCGTTCTTCGGCCGCCTGGCGGAAATCGTCGGCCAGTACCTGAAAAAAGGTTCGTCCGTCTACGTCGAAGGCCGTCTGCAAACCCGTAAATACACGGACAAGGACGGCGTCGAGAAGTATGCAACCGACATCATCGCGGAACAGATGCAAATGCTGGGCGGTCGCTCCGGCATGGGCGGCGACGCCGGCGGTGGTGATGACAGCTACGGCGGTGGCGGCGGCTACGAAGCCCCGGCCTCACACCAGGCACCGGCCCCGCGTCCGGCACCAGCCCCGGCGCCACGTCCGGCACCGAAGCCGGCGCCGAACTTCTCGGATTTGGATGACGATATTCCATTTTAGATACCATTTTGTCAACATTTACTCAAAAATAACTACCCTTTGAAAAACCATAATCCTGATGTCGCCTAACGGTGACATCAGTTTTATCTCACAGTTTTCTTGAGATATAGATATCTCAAGAAAGCCTCACTTCGACTGAGTGCCTGACCTTATTTATATTCGCCACAATATGGCAGTGAGGGCATATGGGAATCGACTTTGCAAATGTAGACTGGAAGAAAAAACTAGTTGCACTAGGTATTGACAGTCAGTGTTTAACTGGAAAGGCTGGTCCTTGTCCATTTTGTTACGGGACAAACAATGAAAATACTGGCAGTGGGGAGAAGAAGAGCGGCACACAGGGCTCTCGCCGCTTCAGGTTCGACAACAAAGGGGGCCTGGGAACATGGTACTGCCAGAAGTGCGGCGCGGGAAATGGCTTCACCCTTATAGAAGGCTTTACTGGAATGTCAAAGGTTGAGATTCTAAAATTTCTCGACGACGGTACTAGTGGGCTCAATCCAGAAACTCCTATTAAGCGTTTCACTTTTGAGGACGCCGACTTCAACGTTGAACAGGTAAGAAAGAACCGAAGAAAATTGGGTGAGGTGTCTGCAGGATGCTTGCCACTTACTGGCCAAGATCCTGTTTCACAGTACCTACGTAATCGCGTACCTGGTTGCGACTTGAGTAAAATTAGTAATCAAATTAAGTACCATCCAGGGCTGAAGTTTTACGTAGAGGAAGAGCCTGGTAAGTACGTTCTACGCGGCAACTTTCCTACCATGATAGGCAGAGCTGTTGATTCCAATGAACAGCCGATCACATTGCACCGGACATACCTAACACCTCAAGGGACAAAGGCGCCAGTCGAGGAAGCAAAGAAGCAGATGAAAGGGGTCCGCAAACTAGACGGTGCAGCAATCCGGGTGGTAGAAGTACCGGAAAGCCGTACGTTGGGACTAACGGAAGGCATCGAAAATGGTTTAGCAGTTGCAACGGGATATCGATACCGAATCAATGTGTGGTCGATGCTTAATTGTGTAAACTTATCATTGGCGGATATTCCTGAAGGGCGATTTGACAAGATCATCATTTTTGCTGATCACGATAAAATCGACAAAAAGCATGGATATCGACCAGGAGAACATTATGCGATGAAACTTAAGGAGCGACTCGAAAAACTAGGATATGAGGTTGTAATCAAAATTCCGCCAGTTGAAGAAACCGATTTCGCTGACGTCTGGGCAGCAATTTATGCTGAAGAGAAGAAACAATTGGCACCTGTGATTCTCAAAGATGATGCTTTAATATCTGGCATCAAACTTGTAAAAATTGCAATGTCGCAACAAACCGCGTATGCGTAAGATGACAAGCGGCCCTTTTTTTGGGGCCTGCTTGTTGCCTAACAGATCAAAAGGTGTACAATAACATTGTCGGTTCTCGGCATTTTTGTAAACTCTCCCGGTGCTTTACAGCACAAAATGAAACGCGGCTCCAGCTGCGATCAAGTTCAAACTTCCACGGCCGCGGCCTATCAAAGTAACTTTCTGCTTACCGGTCTACATCGGCAAGCTACCTTGCTTACTCCTTTTTTCTCACCGCCTTGCGGGATTTATTAGGAGCCTTTAATGAAAAACAACTATCAACTGGCCGGACATCTTCAAACCACTGGCTGGAATACAAGTTACGATGTTAATGCCACGAATACCTTCGGCATGACACCAGCGGAAGTTGCGTTGCAAGCTGGCGATTTGAATGAGTTTATTCAAATCACGTCTCATCCGCAATTTCAATCTGCAAAATTGGGGCGTGTTGATCTTTTTTTGGATATTTGTCGCCAGGAATCTGAAAACCACTACAAAGCCCTCAAGCAATACTTCAATGAAAACTTCAAGTACGACGGTACGCAGCGCACTTTTGTGAAGCTGTCGTAAACGGAAAGCTGGCGTGTTTTCACGATGCGCCAGCATCATATTCCACACGTCCTCTTAAAGTACCAATACGACCGCTGTTTAATAACATCGTGTCTCCTTTACAAAATCTACCTTTTAGGAAAATCATGAAATTGCCATCCAACAAAATTGAAAGTCCGTACGTCTACATCGTATCCTTTATCGTAGCGCTTCCTATCTGCGCCGTGATCTGGAGTACGAAAAAAGTTGTATGGCCGTTGATGCGCATTTTCACAAATAAAATTTTGTGGCCATTAATGCGCTATATCGCAATTGACTTGGTCAGAAACATTAAAAATTATATTACGAAGACGGAAGAAACAGAACAAACTGAGCAGTTACCAACACCTGAAATCTTCAAGGACGCACCAAACCTTGGCCGCGCTCGTGAAATTCAGCTTGACAATTAAACAATCCACAACGACCTATCAATCGATAGGTCGAAACTCTAAAATTGGAAACATCATGAAAAAATCTCTCTCGCAGATAATCTTCTTCGCAGTTGCTGCAGCAGCTTCGTTTGGCGCTTACGCGAAAGATGTGATGGCTAACATCACCAACGTGACCCCGGTCTATTCGGATCGGGTGCAGAATCAACAGGTATGCGACATGGTCTACAATGAGTCACAGCAGAAGGTTGGTGCTGTGAACGCGGGTAGTGTCATCGGCAGCCTAGCTGGTGCTCTGCTTGGTAGCCAGGTCGGTGGCGGCAACGGTCGTTTAGCCATGACAGCACTCGGAGCAGTTACGGGCGCTATGAGCGGTGACTCTATTGCACAGCAGCAGCGCAATACGCAGCCACAGCAAGTATGCCGTTGGGTGCAACGTTCTGAACAGTACATCAGCAGCTACAGTGTCACCTATGAATACCAGGGTGATACGTTTCAATCCTTTCAGTCCTACGACCCCAGCCGGGGTGGTACTGTGAAGGCTGTATCGGTTCAAATGACCCTGAGCATGCGTTAAGCATCTCTTTCATTCAACCGCTTTTGAGAACTGCCCGATCGATCCCGCAAGGGACGATCGGGCTTTTTTCGTCTACGTGTGATTAGTTCGAACCTGATCTTTGAATGTGCCTTATTTGGGCTAGATTTATCTCAGGATTCATGCGCTCCCCCACATTCAAAGTTGCGATAATAATCATCAGAGCGCTGAGCGGACAATTCAATACTCGTTTGCACAATTGTTAATTATGGCCATAACAAGAATGAATTTATTCGATTACAAAAATATCGGAAAGCGCCCCGATCCGATCCGGCAATCGTTTGGAAAAATACATATGCGAATAGGTACTCATGTTGAATACCAGACAGACCCTGCACAATGGGGTCACGGTCATGTAACTGAATTCAACGAGATGACAGAAATCGTTACAGTGATAGATGACGATGACGGCAGCATGTGGCGCGGCCTTGTCGATTTAACTACCGTAATTGTTGTTGACGAATAAGCGAATCAATCCTCCCAACACCCCGACTTACAAATCATTTATAAATAAGGAAATCAAATGTGGTTCAAAAATCTTCAGATTTATCGACTTCCAGCACCATCGGCTTATACGCCAGAACAACTGGAAGAGGCCTTGTCCTCGAACAAATTCACACCCCCAACCAGCATGGATCTGATGCGCCAGGGCTGGGATACGCCACGTCCGAACGGCGGCCTGGTCCACGTGGTCAACAAGCAGATGCTGATCTTGCTGGGCAAGGAAAAGAAATTGCTGCCAGCGACCGTCATCAACCAGGTGGCCAAGGCCCGCGCCGCCGAGATGGAAGAAGCGCAAGGCGTTGCGCCTGGCAAGAAAGCCATGAAAGAATTGAAGGAACGCGTGGCCGACGAGTTGCTGCCGCGCGCCTTCAGCATCCGCAGCAACGTCTGGACCTGGATCGACCCTGTCAATGGCTGGCTGGTGGTCGATGCCGCCAGCCCGGCGAAAGCCGATGAAGTCATCAAGCTGCTGTTGAAAGCCGTCGACAAACTGCCGCTGGAAAGCCTGCGCGTGCAGCGCTCGCCCGTGGCGGTGATGACGGAATGGCTGCAGGCCGACGATGCGCCTGCCGGCTTCACGGTCGACATGGATACGGAATTGCGCGCCACGGGCGAGAGCAAGGCCACCGTGCGCTACGTGCGCCACACCCTGGAAGCGGACGACGTGCGCCGCCACATCGCGGCCGGCAAGCAGTGCACGCGCCTGGCCATGACGTGGAACGACAAGATCTCGTTCGTGCTGACGGAATCGCTGGCCATCAAGAGCGTCAAGCCGCTGGACGTGATCAAGGAAACGGAATCGAGCACGAAGAACGACGAAGAGCGTTTCGACGGCGACGTGATGCTGATGACGGGCGAGTTGAGCAAGCTGATGGCCGACGTGGTCGAAGCCCTGGGCGGAGAAGCTACGAGCTGAGTCTTAGCAGAAGTCCAACTGATGGAGACCTAGCCCACAAGTTCATAAATCAAAAAGCCCCCATGCTGAATTAATGGGGGCTCTTAACTTGGGTAAGGGCAGCAGGCTATACCTTTGGTTCCGCGAGGCACTCTGTGCATGTGTGTCGAACAAAGTGCGCTTCGACCAGGTGCGGCAACTGGCACTTCCTACAACGCATAACCTTCACATTATCTCGCGGGAATTTTGATGCTCCGCCACGAGAGATCTCGCGCCAGCCAATACTATATCCATTGCCGACCAGGAGCGCCAACCGCTCTGGACTAATCAAAGCTGACCTTTTCGAAGAGCAAGTCGATTCGTACACTGAACAAATGCAGAAGGTCTTCTCGCGTCTGGATAGCCGCGTCACCGCTTGGTGGATAGTCGACAAGCGTAGAGACTACAGCTATGTCCAGGGCGACTTCCAGAATCAGACTGCAGCGGATCTGGACGACATCTACTCCGAACGTTTCAAGGGCGGCAACCACTTCACGACTCGATACACCCTTTACCTCTTGTATACCGGCAGCACCGGTAGTGACAAATTCTTCGATAGGGTCGCACGCATCCAAACAGAGAAGGGTGTAGCCATAACTTCCGCCTTGATGTCGGCTCTGAAAGAGTCACTGTCTGGCCGAAAGGCGTTTGCGCACGATGTTGGTACTCTTCGAGACAATATCATCTCCTTTGAGCGCGTTATTGCGGCATTCACCAGTGCGGTCCCTATCAGGTTAAATCGCCTGGAAAGCAATGATTTTACTTCTGCACTGGGCGCAATTCTGAACCGAGCAAGCAACGCTACATCAATGCAGAAACCTGCTGACGCACTGCTCGACTCCTGGCTGCCTCGTAACTATGTAGCGGCAGGCCCTGACCTGATTAAATTCGACGGAAGTCACCGCTCAACATTCATGGGAGTAGTAGGTATCAAGGGGTGGCCTTCTACTACGTCCCCAATGCTATTCGAAACGCTCGCCGCGATGGATCTGGAGATGACAATCTGCCAGATCGTCCGATTCCTCGACGCGGGGGAGAGCACCGACACCATCAATCCAGCCATTGAATACTATCACCTGACACAGTACGGCCTCATCGCCCATGCCCTAGCCAAGGCTGGTGGAAGTGAGCCAGAGGCCAAGCCAGGCAAGGAATCGATGCTTTACGCCTGTAAAGAAGCACAGGAGCGAATCGGTGCTGAAGGAATCACATACGCATATATGGCAATGTCCGTGTTTGTATATGGTGAAACTAAAAGCGAACTTAAACGTAATTGTGACCGCGTTGTAACCAACCTCGAAAACAACCATTTCACAGCTGACCGCGAGCGGATCAATGCCATGCCGGCATTCGCCGCACTTTTGCCAGGCCAGTGGGCGACGCAGTCACGTTATGACCTCGTTTCCGTTGAGAATGTGGCAGATGCGTGTCCCATCTATACGATGGACGAGGGCCGACGCGAGCACGCATTTTTTTCAAAGCAAGTTTTCCGCAAGCCAGTACCGCAGTTGGCCGTGTTTGGCAATCGATACGGCGGACGTTTTAACTTTTCATCACACGTAGACCAAGTAGGGCACATGCTTATCATTGCGCCAACAGGGAACGGTAAGTCTACATTCGTGAACTTTTGCTTGTCGCAATTCCAGCGCTATGGTGCCGGCGTGCGCACAATCGTGTTCGATCGCAACCGAAGCTGCGAAGTTGTAACGAAGTTGCATGGCGGAAAACATATTGATCTTAAAAAGCGTAACACACGCTTAAATCCGCTAGCCATGATGCGCGACGGCACTGAAGACGGCCGAACTTGGGTTCGGGAATTCATTTTGCGCCGATTTGAAGAGGGTGGTTTTATTGCCAATACGGAAGATCGTCAAAATCTCGACGGAGCCCTCGCGGACCTTTGCCTCGGTGATGGCCCTGTAAGTATGAGCAAGCTGGCAGTTCTTGTATCCAAACGTCTTGAGGCCCAACTCGCTGAATGGCTCCAGGGCAGGCCATTTGGAATGTTCGATAACGAAGAAGACGACCTGTCTCTTTCAAACTGGACGACTATCGAAATGTCATCGATCTTGTCTGTGGACCGTATTGCGCGAGCATTTATTGACCTCGTTTTCCGCAAAATCTATACCCAGCTTGACGGTACGCCAACCTTTATTTACATCGAGGAAGCGTCGTTCCTAGTTAACGATTCACGGTTCGCACCAATGATCTCCGAATGGCTTAAGGCAATCCGATCGAGAAATGGTTTCCTGTGGATGTCGATTCAGTCCCCTGAATCTGTCACGAATGCCGAAATGTCGGCGACCATCCTCGACAATATTTACAGTTTCTTATTGCTACACAACAAAAAAATCGCATCGCATCGCGAACATTACCGTGACAATTTTGGTTTCGAAGACCATCAGATCAACATGATCGCTCAACTGCAGCCCAAGCGGGATTATCTGCTTGTACAGGATGGCCATACGCGTGTGATGACCACCGAATTTACCTCGGCAGCGTTGGCATATCTCCGTTCGGAGAAGGCTGTTCTTAACGTCTTCGATAAGCACGAAGCCGCAAACGAACTAGGCTGGCAAAAAGACTATCTCACCGAAGTACAGTCAATGTAAATAATGGAGAAAATAATGAAAATGAAAACTTTGAAGCAACTGGCAATTTGTCTGGCTCTTGGCGTAACGGCAGTACCGGCACTGTCAATTCCAGTCTTCGATCCAACTAACTTTGTGCAGAACTACACAAGTGCAGTTGCCGCAGTCAAACAAGAAATAACTGCGGCGAAGCAGCTCATCCAAGAAACGCAATCGGCCGTTAACATGGCCAAATCGGTAAAGTCCATTGCGAATTTGGAAGGAATCGCCCAGGTTAAAGAAGCCTTAAATCTCTACAAGCAACTCAAAGCGGTCGACAGCCGATTGGAAAACGATTTTCAACAATCGGCTGACCTGACGGAACGGATTTCAGCCAAGTATGGCGCATCAGGAATGTCCTGGAGTGATTACTTGAATTCTCGTAGTCAACTGGACAAACAGCAGCGCGATACGGCTGCTCAACGATATCGCGCAATCAATGCATCCATTGAACAGACCTCTCAACAGCGCCAGGCCATCGTGAGCAAGCTGGGAAGCGTGCAAGGACAAACAGAAGCCATGCAGACACTTGGCGCCTCAATCGATGTTCTGATCGGCCAGAACCAACAAATCATTTCAATTCTCGCATCCACAAATCGCGCCAATGAAATGAAACATAACGACAAAGCAACCGACGACGCATCCAGAGATGAGGAAGCTGACAACCAGATGAATAGCTATCAGCAAAGACTACGCGATGCAGCAAAGAAATACTAACTATCATCACAATTAAATTACCGATTAACTCCAACCTGATACCCTGAATGAATATTTTTAAATTCTTTGTCGCCGCATTCCTATTCGCACTAATGGCGACTCATGGGGTCAGTGCGGCTGAACCGGCCAAGAAAGCTGACGCCGGCGGATTTTTTGAAAGTATGGATGGTGCTGTTCGTGCGGTTGGGAAAAAGGCGGGATCCAATCTCACCGAAACCATGAAAACCACAGGCTATAGCATTGCCACGAAGCTGAACTCGACTGCGTTAATGATTGCAGGCGGGCTTGGTCTTATATATCTACTTTATGAAGTGATGCAATTTCTCAGTGGCAGAACAAAATCCATGCTTGTGGTAATTTTTGATGTTGGTATTCCATGTGTCTTTGCTGCAGCCTTCATCACTGCCTACCCAACTCTTCTTCCCAAGTTTGAGGGCGTCCTTGATGTTTTTCGTACCCTCGGTACAGATGGGCCCGGCGGAACGACACCTTTCGATGGAATCTTGAACGTATACGGATCGGTTTTTGCACATATTTCATCAGCTATTAAAAGTGCCTTTGGTGAAAATCTTAAGTTCGCGAATTTAGTAACCAAACCGTCTAAGTTTATGGTTCAAGTTGTCGATTTACTCATAACAGTATTATTCTGCCTCGCCATTGTTGTAATTCTCCTGACAGGAATTGCCGAAGCACTTGGCTTGCTGTTAATTGGTCCGTTCCTTTTTTCTGTTGGTGTAGCATTCGGCCCAGTGATGATCGCTGGCATCGTTACGCCCTGGACTCGCGACTACTTTACGAAATGGGTGCAATTTCTCGTTATATCTGCCGGCCTCCAGGGAGTAATAAACGTTATTTTCACTATTGCCTACAAGTTGATGCAAACCGTTGGTGTTTCTCAAAATACTGGTGAAGCGACTGCTGTTGGTTTGGTGATCGTTGCGATTCTGCTTCTTACAATTAATAGCATGGTCAGCCAAGCCCCTTCCATTACAAGCGCACTGTTCCCCGGCCATATAGGCGTAGCGAAGAGTAGCAGCGCTGGCATGAAAGACGCTGTATCGAAAGGTGCGAACGTCCTTAAGAAAGGTGGTCAGGGGACTGGAAACGCTGTAGCCAACACGCTAAAAGGCGGCGTCAGTGGTGTAAAACAAAGCATAAAATTTGCAAAGTGGGCAGGTGCACCTAAGCCCTAAGGTCTAATACTCACATCAATGAATATGAAAAAATTTAAACTATCGCTCTTGACTTACGCTATGGTTGCCGTGCTGACGGGTTGTTACACCTCAGCACCATCGACTGCGATTGGGTTTAACTACTCAGTTGATAATGGGAAAGCTAACGGCGTTGTACAGGTCTTTGATCTAAGCGGAAATACCGTCGTTCAAGTTCGAGACCTAAACCCGAAAACTACGCAGTTCCTGGATGAGAAAAACGCTCCTATTGCGTTCAACGTCATTGGTGAAAACGTCGTCTTGGCAGGTATGCACTCGTTCTTCACAGTTTCGACTTCGATGGCGGCTTCGCGCGTGATACGTAATGCTACTGCCCAAGTGGAGCACCCAAAAGCGATCGCTGTTGATACTTCGGTTAAGCAACAAGAACCAGTGGAATCCGACCCTGCAATTGTTGCGGAGATCACTCGTATGCGAAAAGAACTTGCGGATCTCAAAGCTATGCTCACAGGCGCAGGTGCTATTGATTCTGCTCCTCCCGCTCCTGCGGTTGCGGTCGAAGAACGGCGGGGCACACAGGAACCAAGTGTTGTGATTGTCCCTTTTCCAAATAATAGCCGCCAGTTCAATCCTGCCCAAGATCAACGAGCGCAATTGGAAGAACTATCACGCAAAGCCAAGAATATTTCGGTTCGAGGTTTTACTGATAGCGAATCCTCCACCTCTGGCAGCAAAGCACTTGCCAAGGCTCGAGCCGAGGCCGCTAAGCGATACCTCGTATCGATGGGCGTCGCCGCGGCCAAAATTGTGGTCGAGTTTGATGGAGCTGGTAATTTTATCGCTGAGAACCGAACCCCTGCAGGTCGTGCAGCTAACCGTAGGGTAGAAATAGGGGGTACATAAGTTAGTCTTGTTGCGCATATTCCCAACCCGCTCCGGCGGGTTTTTTTTGTTCGAATCGCATCAATTTCTCGCAACCAATTGCCACTTGTTGATTGGAAACATTAGAGAAAATGGCTGTATGAAAAATCAGTCACAAACCCCTACCAAGCCGACATCGTCCGGGGGCTTACCTCCTGACTTCGCACCTGGTCCAATGTCCAAGGATACCGAGGTTGAATACTTCGAACGAGGCGCTCGCCCTACGCTTGAACGAAACCGAATGTTCCTGATTGCTGTTGTGCTCGCCGCAGGGCATATCGTCAACGGCGTCGCCTGGAATATTTTCTTACCAATGAAAAGTGTGGAAACGTACCAAGTCAATAAAGTGGAAGGGGGGCGCCTTGTAGCCGATGGCACGGCCGTAGGCAATTGGGCCCCTGACAGTGATTCGATTGCTTACTTTCTCAATAAGTGGGCTAACAGTGTATTCGATGTAAACCGTGCAACTATCGATGGCACGTTGACGGAAGCTGGCGGATTGGTAATTGGCTCGGCAAAAGCTCAACTTTCGGAAATGCGCCGGAAAGACAATCCTCTCGTTTCACTGAGGGATTACCCTCAATACAGCCGCACTTACGACTATACCACGCTCAATTTTATTAAAGACGACGTCGCCTTGCTTCGCTTCCGGACAATTACCCGTCTCACGCCGGAATCGATTCCAGTGATCGTGACATATGCAATGACAGTCTCTTTCACCCGCGTGAAACCAACGACCCGCGCGGAGGTAATGAAAAATCCAGCCGGCCTTTTCATTACCAACATCAACATCACCGAGGAATCCGTTTCAAAATGAAACTCAACAAGATAGCCGCTTGTATGGCGTTGATGATCCCTGTTGTTACGCACGCAGCGCCTGCAGCGAAAAGGGGTATGCCCGCACCGAAAGAAATTTCGGCTGACATTGCGGCACAAGCCATTCCAGTCCCGAAAGAAAACCGGATCGTCCGCTACACGTATTCGCCGGATGTGATTTTTCGCATTATGTCGGTGCCCAACCTGACCACGCACCTTGAACTGGGCGAAGACGAAGGCGTGAAAGAAACGCCGGCCATTGGCGATCAAGCACAGTGGATTGTTACTGGTGGCCCACGCCACCTCTTCATCAAGCCATTGCGCTTCGATCTGGAAACTTCTCTCACGATTGTCACAAACAAACGGACATATCAGTTTCAACTGATAGCGGGTAAATCCGGAAGCGCTCCAGTGTTTCAAAAAGTTAGTTTTCTATATCCAGACCGCGAGCTCGAAGTGAAGCTGCGCAAGGAAACAGAAACGGCGGTTGTAGACGCTGAGAAGAACCGATTGGCCGACCAAGTTGTGGCAACCAACATTGATCCGGCCACGCTTGATTTCGGTTTCAAAATTGACGGTGACGCCATGTTCAAGCCATCTGCCGTGTACACAAATGGAAAATTTACTTTCCTGGTAATGCCGAACACTCAAGATAGCCCAGCCATATTCCTACTTGATGATGACGATAATCCGTCCTTAATAAATTATCAAGTTAAGGCGAACATGATCGTTGTCGAACGTGTGGCCACAAAGTTGCTGCTTAAACTCGGCAATGCAGAAGTAAAGGTCACAAAGCGCGGTCAGTACGACCCAAAGCGGGGACTCTAACATTATGGCAAAGGATCCATTTGCAAGCCTCCCAGCGATTGAGCCGGAAGATCGCGATGAACCTGGTATGACTGTACCCTCAGATCATGCTGAGTCCACAAGCGACGTCTCGGCAGGCTCCCCCCCGCGCACGCTTCTTAAAACGGCCACAAAGTGGTCAATGCCTCTTATGGGGATCGCCCTATGCGTTTGGCTTTTTATGCCAGACAACAAGCAGGAAGCACTCCGTGCAGCGCCTGCTCCTGTGGAAGTTGATACAGCTCGGCAAGCTGATGAAACAGTGGCTATGATGAGAGGTTTGAAGGATGAAGCCGCTAAGAAACCCTCAGTCACGGTACCGGTAATGCCAGGCTCGATGCCGGCTAAAACTTCTGTGGCCAATCCACAAGTTGCTTCATATGGCGCACCAGCAGCAACAGGAACATATAATCCAGCTTCTTCGCATTCTGCTAGTAACGGCGCTGCATCTGGTGCGTCAACGTCTCAACCTACTGGAGATCAGAACGACAAAGCCGCTCAAGCGTATGCGGCAGCCGTTGCACGTCAAGAGGAAATTCGGGCGTCAGCAATTGAAGTCACCAAGGTGAAGCTCATTGGCCAGTCTGGCAGCGCCGAGAACGCGAAACCAGCAGCCCTTGCCAACCTGCAAGGTGATATTGCAGATGCCGAAAAATCTGATGCTCTCCGCGCGCAAAAGGCAATGCAAGATAGTCTTATGGCTGCGATGGGACAAAAAGAACCAGTCCGGAGTAAGAGTGCCAATGACGACTTCTTGGCTACAAACGCAACAGCGTCTAACTCAATTCCGAGCCTTACACGACAGATGTCACCACAGGCATCAACCATCGTGAGCGAAGGACATGTCATTCGTTCGGTATTACTTACGCGAGTAAATAGCGATCTTCCAGGAAGAGTGTTAGCCCGTGTCACTTCGGACGTATACGATAGTAAGCAACGATACGTTGTCATCCCAAAAGGAAGTCAGCTGATCGGCGTTTACAGCAGCCAGGTCGTAGTGGGCCAGGAACGTCTGCTCATGGCAATGAACAGGCTGATTTTGCCAAACGGAAACTGGGTATCGCTCTCTGGCGCCAGCGCAGCTGATATGACGGGTATGTCAGGCATAAAAGCAAATGTAAACAATCATTTCATGAAGATGTTCGGAACCAGTCTTGTTCTGGGTGCTTCAACGCTTCTTCTTCCAAGTACAGACACGACTGTAAGCACGTTGCAAAGTATGAATGGCAACGCGAGTTCAGGTACGGCCGGCTCAATATTTGCAACTTCTTTTAACGACGTTCTCAAGTCGCTTCTTGAAAGGAATAGACAAATTCCTCCAACTCTTAGCTTGCAGGAGGGAGAGGAATTCATCTTTATGGTCGCCCAAGACATGGCAATGGTTCCCTACCAACCATAGCTGCTGGACACTGAGTCCATCCGAAAAGTGACCTAAACCATTGATTGCTATTAGGTTGCTTTTCATAAAGTGCAAAAACTGAGCCCTAAATTTGTAGCTCACCAGAAGATTTTCGCGACTTACTAGGGGATGCATCTTCTTACAGAGGTTCTGCCAGGAATTACAAAATGTCTTCCATCAACAATGCATTCAGCCTGGCGGAACTTCAAAGTCACATCAAAGCAAGCAGAGTTCGATGAGTTTGGTCGATCTATTTTCACTCGCCAAAATTCCTTCCATCAAATTGCATTGCTAAATCACGTCGATTTAAAAGTACCTCTTATCCAAGTACCCACAAGTACTTGACTCAAAATCTAGCAAACGGCTCGACTATCTACCAGGAAATTTTCTACTCACATGAAACCAATTTACGCCTTCACTGCGATTGCATTAATGTTGACGTCGATTGCTGCTCACGCTGCAACTGATAGCAACTATTACATTGCAGATCAAACAATCAATCAACAATTTCGCACGCACAGCGACGGTAAAAATACTTTCATCGACGCAGTGCCAGGGCTTGTAGTCCTTGGCGCAACCGCAGACGGTGATTCCTACGTACTGACGGGCGAACCGCGGGAAATTAAGATTCAAATGAATGGCCGTGCGACCTCCCTGATTCGTGGGAACAAAGCTGCTGTTACATCTATTCCTGCGAACGCCAGTTCGCCCAACGCAGCGATCTTGGCGAAAATCAGGCAGCTTGAAGGCAGGTTGAAGCGGACACAAGAATCCGGCCGGATGGCTGACGGCACACCATTTATTTCAGATGACGACACGACATCGACCGGATCAGCAACCGTTCAGGACTGGGTGGTATTACCTGGTGATGTTCGCTTAGCAGCGACATTCGATCGATGGGCAAAGTCCGCCGGCTGGAGGGTTCAGTGGGATGCGAATAAGCATTTGCTCATTGACAGTACATCGACCTTCTCAGGTTCATTCGTGGATGCAGTCAAGGCTGCATTAATGACACCTGGCATCCGCTTTGGCGCCTATCCGCTCGAAGCATGTGTCTATGCGAACACGCCGCCGTTAATTCGTATCACGCGTCAAGGCGAGCAATCACAAGAATGCCCCGACTAACTCGTTAAAGATAATCATGAAGAAGATCATTCCAATTGCTGCCCTGATGCTCACAGCATGTACTTCGCCCCAACTGCAACGCGCAGCAACCGATGAGGTCAGCAACGCTCTGGCCAAGGCCACAATGGGCACCGGTAGCATTGCAGCTACAGCAAACTCTGCAACGCGCGGGTCAGCCGAGTACGCTAATAAATTGGCCGCCGAGCAGTCCAATATGCCAGTCTTGCGCCGTTCGAAAAAAGCGTGGCTGGGTTCCCAAATGGTACCAGTCACCAATGATGACAAGTTGCCTTCAGTTTTCAAAACGAAGTACTGGCTTGAATTCAATGACAAGAAAGAAAATCGATTTGTATCATTGAACACGGTAGGAAAAAGGCTCACCGAATTGACTGGCGTGGCCGTTCGCATTCAACCGGACGCCCTCGAAAGCTGGGGCCGTAGCGATGAAGGAAATGCGCCTCGTCCTGTGGCGCCCGTTCCATTTAACCCGCAAGCTTTAGGCCAGCTGCCACCAAGCCCATTGCCCATGATCCCAAGCAGCTTTCAACCATCAGCACCGGCGGCGGCGCAGGTAATGGTCGATTCACTTGAAATGAAATGGAACGGGACTCTTGTCGGTTTTCTGAACCACCTTACCGATCGCCTTGGCCTGGCTTGGGAATTCAGGGACAACACTGTCGTGATTATGAAGTACGTGACCGAGTTTCACGAAGTCGCGGCGTTCACCGGGAAGACGACCTATTCCATGACCACCGGCGGCGCCTCGACTGGCACTTCCGGAACCTCTGGCTCAGGAGCATCGCAATCGGCCTCAACGCAACTCGAGGTAAAAGAAAGCGACAAGGAACTCGATGCAGTTGAATCCATACTTGCTGCAGTGAAGCAGATGATCCAATCTGTCCCTGGCTCCAGTGTCACTCGGTCCGAAGGAAGTGGCCGGATGGTTGTGAAAACGTCCCGTGAGATGCAAAGCCAAGTACGCGACTTTCTGAAGTCAGAGAACACCTCAATGCTTCGCCAGGCGCAGATCCAGTTTGACATCTACTCTGTCCGAACAGCCGACAGCGATGAGCGTGGGCTGAACTGGTCTGCTGTGTTCAACACTCTATCAGGCATCTACGGCGCAAACATCGCTTCACCGTCTACATTGACGGGCGCCACGAGCGGAAGTATTGGTCTCAACATTCTTAATACTGGCGATGGCAACAATTCGAATACAAGTGCGCGCTTCGGCAACTCATCTGTAATCGTGAATCTACTCAAACAATATGGCACCAGCGTTCAGTACCGGCCTGTGTCGTTGCTTGCGTTGAATCGAACCTGGGCGAAAAAATCCCGATTGTCGACTGAAGGATATTTGGCTGAAACCACGCCAGGGCCCGCCAGCTCGACGGGCGTCGGTGCGCCTGGTCTGAAAACTGACAAGATTACGACCGGCGATCAATACGTTGCCATCCCACAAATTCTCGACAACAACACTGTCCTTTTGAAGTTTGGCGTTTCGCTGTCCGATTTGCTGGGCCTGTTCGATGTGACTGTAGGCAGTGGCCTGACCATCCAGAAGGTGCAGACTCCTCGCGTAACAAGTGTCAACGACCAATACACCGTCGCGCTGAAGCCGGGCGAAGTTATTGCAATCTCTGGCCTCTCGCGTTTAGTAACAACCACGGATCAACGGTCGCTGGCAGAGGGCGCGTCGATTGGTTGGGGCGGGAGCCGAAAAATCGAGATGCAACGAGAAAACTTCGTGATTTTCGTTCGCCCAGTCATCCTCTAAGACTGGTTCTGATATGACACAAGTAATTTTTAAAAACAAAAAACGCGTTGTTATTGCTGGCTTGGAATGGAACGTACTTGCCCATTACCAGGCCAAGAAGAGCATCACGCCAGAGGTCCGCGCTTATGCTACGGCACATGCCGCTGATCGCATTATTGTTCATGTAGCAAATGTGGATGGTGTCATGCATGCTACCGTCGGCACAACGAGCATTGGCGAATTGGACGAATCGGTCGGAAGCGAACAGCATGCGCTCGGCGCCCTTTTTGCGCGCTCCCATGCAGGCAATGCCAATATGGTTCTGGCGTGGTGCTTCGAAAAGATTGCAACGCTGGTAGTTGTCCAAAATGGGCTGCCGGTCGTCGACCAGGTCTTGCCAATCGAGAACGTCGGAGACTATCTTAAAAAGGTAGTTGACGGGCTATTCGGCGCACGCGGTCACGCTATCTATAGCAACGACACCAGTGTGCATCCGTTTGCCGAACTGATCAGCGAAGGTGATTTGTGGGCAGCAGCTAACAAATCAACTCGTCTTGGAAAAATTCCGTTCAAGAAGTCGGTTATCGCCGGGATGCTGGTTGCATGTGCCGTTGTTGTCGGTGGTATTCATCACTACCAACAACTACAGGCAGACGCCAAGCTGGCTACGACACAAGCTACTCTCGCAGCCGAAGATCCATTACCGTCATACCAGGCAGCATTGGCAGCCAGCATTGGCAATTTAGGTTTTGACCGCGCTTCAGTAAAACTAACTTTGCTTCAGTTGGAACATTACGATGTCTGGCCAGATGGATGGATTCTTCGTCAAATCGACTGCGATATGGCTCGATGTACTTCGACCTGGGATCGCATGGGCGGTACAACGAAGTCTCTTATCGCAGCACTTCCGCACGAAACATATCTGCCGGAAGAGAGTTCCGAGGAAGTTTCAATATTTGCTTGGCCTTCGCAACTCAAGCCGGCCGGCTACACCTCTACAGCAAATCTCGAAGTAGAAGAAAGTGCAAAGGCAGACAGCCGAAACGCTTATCAGGTCTGGCGTAATGCGGGACTTTTGGTCCAGGAACAAACAAAGGACTTTGCGGTTTGGCCTACGCCCCCAAGCGGTAATGCATCTTTACTACCTCGAGCTGTATCAGTGCTCGCTCGCCCTGTCTCAGTGACCGCGCGGTACCCGTTCGTTCAAGATCTGATTGACCACACCCCTGCGGCGGTGTGGTGGCAAAGCTTCTCCATTTCATTTACACCTGGCGGCAAAGCTGACCAACTCAAAATAACGTTAAAAGGCACTACTTATGTTCGCTAAATTGCTTTCAACTCTGGCGGCTATGGTCCTGACCGCAGTAGCTACTGCGCAGCAAATGCCAATGCCATCGACCAACACTCCCGCGGTTAAAGGTAACCCTACGCCTTCGGCGCCGGCATCAACCCCAGTAAAGATTGAAGCAGTGACTGCTAAGGCGACAACCAAGGCTGAGCCTGGTCGAACTGGCGCAATGGTAATTCCAACAGGAAATAGTGTCAACACTTCCCAGACTACTGCCAAAGAAACAATTAAACCAGCGCCGACGACGCAGACCGCTGCATTGTCGATTCGGCAGGTCGCGGAAGCACAACGGTTACAGCTGGCGGCTGAAACAGCTCAAAAATTGGGTTTGATAAACCCGGCTCCGCAAACGCCGTTGCCGGCTGCCGACTTTATTAAACCGTATAGGGCACCCAAGCAGTACCCGAAGATTGAATACATAGCAGGAACCGTTGGAGCCGAAAAAGTTGGTTTCCGAATGCCCGACGGTGAACTTTTGGCACTAGAAGCAGGCAACTCCATCCAACAATGGCGGATCAAGCAAATCGTAAATGGAAATGTATTCCTGGAAATGCCACCGAAAAAAAATTCTGGCAAAGCTGCAAAAAATCGCAAGGCAAAAAATCCGACTAGCCGAACCATGACTATCGGTCAATCACTGAAGTAGGCGCACAAATGCTACCTTTTTTTGGCGGTCCCAAACCCACTGAACATGTTGTCAGCACGCGTGCGCTGACAAATGTCGGCGTACAAGGCGGGCGGATTAATCATGGGCAGTGGGCAACAGACAAGTCTGATGTTCGACAGGCAGGCCGGCGCTCGATGATTGAACACCTGGATCAACTTGGGGGCGAAAAAATCGAATTGATCAGTGGCGGAGATCAGCTTGGCCAGTTCAAAATCCCTAAAAACCATGAGCATGCTGTCGCGGCGATAGCCACGAGTAAAAACACAGCGAAGATCCTTGTCGACCCTGAATTTAGCGGGAGCGTGAGTGCTACTCTGACCAACTTGCGAACTAGGTTGGCCAGTCACGGATTCGATATCGAACCCGGCGAAACTCCCTGTGTCGCAGGTGTCATCCGGTCATTGGTCGAAGATTACCAAAGCCGTGCTTCAGCACGTGGCTCAATCGATACATCCGCCGCCTCGGAGGGCAAGGCCCTATGGGAAATGATTGGTGAGCTAGCCATTAGAGCAGACGCATCAGACGTCCATCACGTTTGCGAAAATGAACGCGGTACAGTCTTGATTCGGGTAGACGGTGAGTTAGAGCCGCTGCCTGGCAGAGACCGCGGTGTATTTACAGCTACACAATTGCGCGCAGCAGTGAGTTGGGCTTACACGAATAATGTAGAAAGTGGGTCCAACACTGAATCCCAATTTCAAGACGATGTAAACGCGAGTGCGATGATTAAAAGCCGTGTTGTCGACGGGAAAAAAATTGCAATGCGCTACCAGTCATTTCGGAGCCCAACCGGCCCGAAGATTGTATGTCGCCTGTTACACAAGGATAGTGACGCACCGGCTAGAACTTACATACAGCTGGGTTATGCCCCTGCCCATATTGAACTCTTCCATGAGGTCCCGTACGGTCCTCCTAGGATCAATATTCTCGCGGGAATTACTGGCTCTGGTAAAACGACGACAGCCCAATCGTTTTGGGAAAACCATCCTGGCAACGGTACCCACGCGTTCTACTCCATCGAAGACCCGATCGAATTACGGCTTAAAGGTGTCCACCAGATCAGTTTCCAGCGCAATCTGCAGGATCGCGCCGCAAGTGAACGTGAATTCGACGGCATCGTCATGGATCTGTTACGTGGAGACTTGGACGGGGCATTTATTGGCGAGATAAGGGACCGATCAAGCGGTGCTGCAGCTCAGGAAATCGCATTTACCGGGCACATGGCCATGGGCACGCTCCATGCACAGTTCATATCAGGAATTGTTCCACGCTTAACGGACGAAAGCATTGGATTAAAGCGCAGCGTATTGACCGCCCCTAACGTACTCGGATTGCTGTCATATCAAGCACTGGTGCCGGTTCTATGCCCACATTGCAGGATATCAGTTGACGATGTTCACGATACTTTCAACGCTCACCATTTAGGTGATGTGCGCTCCGATCCGCAAACTATTCAAAAGAAAATTTATTCGGATATGGCCATATTGGAAAAACGCTTTGATCTGGGCCGCAATAACTTTTTCGTGCGCCGGCAAGGTGGATGTCCAGAATGCAAGCAAAAGGGAAATAAAGGGCAAACCGTGGTGGCGGAAATGATGATTCCAGATGAGCAGTGGCTTGAACTTACCCGGGACTGCCGTGACATAGAAGCGGCTAGGTATTTCAGATCATTTTCGGACGGTCGCTTTTATACTGAAAATATGCACGGCAAAACTGTATTTGAGCATGCGTTGTTCAAAGCATTCCAAGGTGAGATAGATCCTCGATATGTCTCTCGTTTTGGATCCTTCGCCAAATTTGCAATACCAGGAATTTAAAGATGTTCACATATTTCAAAAATAGTTACAAACAATTTCAGCTATTTGAATTTCACTTGAACAGAAGTGAATTTTATAGAGAGCTAGCGAAGTCCATCCGGAAAACTGAGCCAATGCGGCAATTCGTAGAAGCCGAACTTGCCATAGCCACTAGCCCAGCTACGGGTTCAGCCTCAAAAGCACATGCTATGCGAGGCGCGCTTCGACAGTTAAGCACTGGCCGGGAGCACTCAATTACGGCGACGGTCGGTGCGATCATGCCCATTAGCGACCGATTGATGCTCGGCGCCGTTGACCGCTCAAGAGACCAACCTGCAACGCTGGAAATCCTTGCTAGTGCAATTGATGACCAGATGGTTGCTAAAAAAGCGATTTTCTTTGCGGTAGCGAAACCTACTTTGTATCTCGCCGGAGCCGGCTCACTGGCATACATGATTAGTACTGAGGCAATCCCTGCTATCGAGAAGTCGGCGCCTGTTGAGGTATGGACTCCGTTCAACGACGCAGTCCGGATTGTCGCAAACGTCATCAATAACTACGGCGTTTTGATCTGCGCGATCGCGTTGGTGCTTGTATTGTTCTTTGTGTCACAACTTCCGAAATGGAGAAATTCAGTTCGATTAAAGATGGAGCGATGTAATCCGACACTTGCAATGTGGTTAACTCCAATAGCACCTTGGATGTTGCCATTGGCAATGTATCGCGACTTTCAAGCGGGACTTGTTTTATCTGCCTTGGCCGTATGGTTGGGGACAGGAAGAAACTTGAAAGAATCGCTTGAAGCAATACTGGAAAACGCCACTCCATATTTGAAGTCACACATTCGACGAATCTTAAATCATTTGAATACTAAGCCAACAGAATATGTTGAAGCATTTTCAAAAGGCCTCATATCACAAAGACTTTTAGCAAAAATGGGCAGCTCCATTCGAAACTCACCAAGCTTTAGCGATGTGATTATAGAGATTGGAGCTAAAGGAAACCGGGAAGCGCGTGATCAGGTAACCAAAAATGCCGCTGTTATGAATTTTACCTTTGTCGGAATTTTTATCAGCATTGTAGTTTTCTTATATGTGGGGCTAATGAATATAAGTAGCACTATGCAGTATGAAACGAATCCAGTGCGTCAAATTCAAAGGGAAATGGAAAAGAGAGCGCATAAAATACCTGTAGCAAATATCACAAATCCAATTAAAAAATGAAAGGTTATAATGAACATTGATTTCCACAAAGTACCAAACAAGGAGAAAAGCCGTAATCGTCGCCGCCAAGCAGGTGATTTCATGCTTTCGTTGGTTGTCGCCTTGATCGTAGTCGCAATTTTTCTCGGCAAAGTATTCATGAATTACCGTGATACTTCCCGCAATGAGCAAAATACCGCTTTCACCTCGTCAATCACCACCATTGCTGGTGCACTCCAAAAGAATTTTGGCCAGAATAACATGTACGGCTCATTAACCACCGCGATCGCGGTAAAGTCTGGTGCGTTTCCACGAAATCTTCGCGATGGTACTGCCGATACGGCATCGAACTTGTGGGGCGGTACCTTGACTGTTGTTCCTGGCACGATCACCGCCAATAATGACGTCGCAAACTTGGCGGCCACGAAAGTTCCGTCCGGTCAGTGCTATGACATCGTTTCTGCGACTCAATCGGTCGCCCGACGAATCACCGTAGGCTCCTCGACTGTCAAAGCAGCTGACGCAACGTTGGATGTCGCCGCGCTTTCTACAGCATGTGAAGCAGCTTCCGATGTAACCGTTACCTGGGCCATTGGCCGTTCCGGCACCTAATCAACTTTGGCCAGGCAAGCCTGTTGCTTGTCTGGCTCTGTCCCAGCGAAACCCATTATGATTCGAACTGATTTGTATCGCCGAAGGAAGCAGGATGGCTTCGCGATGATTGATGTGATGCTCGCCTTGATGGTTACGGCTTTAATAACCTTGGGGTCAATCCAGTCAACGGTAATTGCGAACAAACTGAATTTTGCAGCATCTCAAGGCGGCGCTTTAGCAATTGCTAGAAATGCAGGTGAGACTTATGCGCAAGAGAACTATCTTGCACTCCAGCAAGGGGGATCAATCACCAAAAACGGTTATACCGTTAGCGCCGGCAGTATGGCTGGTCAGACAATGCGTCCTAGCATTGAAAGCCTTATCAAGCTTGGCTACTTGCAGAATGGATTCTCGGAAGACTCGGTTTTCAGCAACGGTCAAGTACCTGGCAAATTCCGATTTGAAGTCGAACGCACACCTGATGGTTGTTGGTTGATCGGGGCGGGAGAGCAATGCGACGTCGGAGGTAGGGTATACATCGACAAACCTATTCAATCCGCAGGCACCAACGAGGCTGATGGGCCAGCTATATCTGCAATTACCGATAAGGTAGGCGTCAACGCAGGCTTTTCATTATTACCAGACACCTCCAAGATCACTTACTTAGGTGGATCGGGCACCACTGTAAATCCTTTACCTGGCAATCCAGCTGGCGTCGTCGCCGCCCGTTTTGGATATGGTGCTTCAGGACTAAGCCAGTTCGTACGTATCAACGACAACCGCGATCCCAGCCTACGCGGGGAACTTTCCGTTGCTGGTAAAGGTACTTTTGGAAAGGAGATCAAGTCGAGCGAATCCGTAGGGGCCACGGACGTCGAAACGTGTCTCCGCGCAGCAATGCTAAAAAATGGTGAGATCCTTACCCGTGCCTCCAACTGTTTGGTACGCGCCTTCCTCGACCCAAACTCCGCTGCAATCGGTGTGACTGACAATAGCGGAATCACCAACGCGCAACTCGACGGAATGACCGGTCGAGTATCCGGTTCACTGTTGAATTCTGCCGTCCAAGCTACGCCTGGCGGTGCTTGTTCAAAAGAAAACGACATTGCCAATACACAACCGACTAATACTGCGGCCGGCCTGCTGGTTTGCCGCGGAGGAAGCTGGCGAAATCCCGCACTCGTTACAAGTAATCGTGGGGCTGTTTGCTCAGTAGAAGGTGGAATTGCAGTTAATGCCTCTAATCAAGAGACATTAGTTTGTCAGTCAGGCATATTTGTTCCACTCACCAACTTCACTAAAACATCAGTCGCAGGATCGAGCTGCAGCCCTGAGACTGCGATATCTCAAACGACAGCTGGATCGTCACTAATATGTCAAGGTGGGATTTGGGTGGATCTGGTAGGGCGTATGGGCAAATTTGCTTTTCAGGCAGCAACAATGGTCACCGTCTCAGAAACAAGTCAAGGAGCTTTCGTTCAGGCCCCAAATTGTTTAGCAAACGGAGTTCCGAAAATTTATCTTATCCCGAAAAGCGAAGAACAAATTGGCTATATTAATCATTTCGCCACTGGATCAGGTCCATGGAATGTCTATGTACAAGATGGCGTCGGCAACCCACTTCAAGGCGTATTGATAGCGCAGACATATTGCTATTATTTGTAATTAAGAAAAGGAGTATTTAATGAAGAAATTTATTTATTTTTGCATGACTTCGATGTTTGCACTGTCAACAGTGACAGCGCACGGGCAAGCTGTTGATTCTACTGGTTTGGATAAATTGTCCGGCGTCAGCGGAAGGGTAGACAAACTTATTCCTGCTGCGGTTCCAGGTCCAGCGGGGCCAGCAGGGCCAGCTGGATCAGCAGCTGACGTTCTGCAAGGCACAATGTGCGGCTTGGCAAGATTCGTTGAAACGACAGGCGGTGGCACCAGCGGTCGTGCTGGCATTTGGGTTGACACTAGCTGCCAAGGATACAAAATTTTCGAAATGGTTCGGGACAAATACCTGCGTTGGAGTGCAGTTGGCGTTTGCCCTGCAGGGTTCGCCTTAAAAAGAATAAGCTACGATAATATAAACAATGGTGTAGAGGGCAGTACAAATTCATCAGAGATAACAACAACTTATTCGTGCTTGAAAACTTAATTTCTACTGCAACAATTAATAAGTCATATACTATTATAAAATTTGGCCGTATCGGATAATTATAGCTGACAGCAACCGTGGCGAATTCGTATGCCGTAGGCTGCTGTCCGATTTATTACTGTGATTTAGCTGCCGCTTATCAATGTTTCCAACTCTGGTTAATATGATCCGGTACTAAACGAGAACGACACAGTAATTGCAGCACCGTTATTCATTCCTGCTGAAGTAAAATTGTAAGTGGCATTTTTCTCCAGCGGTGATAAGGGCATCAGGATAGCAACAGAACCGGATGTAATAAGGCCATTGCTATCGTTTTCCTTGTTGAGCAATTGCAAGGGAATATCGACGCTGGTTCCTGTTTTACGCAGCACGTATCCACTCAAAGTCAACGTATTTCCATCACGTACTTTGACATAAATTGGATGGCCAATTGGGTTACTCACCAGATTTCGGCCAGGGATAGGCGATGGTATTTCATCGGTATATGTTTTGGACAAAATACCAGTTGTACCGGCACATGGGTACGTCAAAATCTTATCAGCTGCGATCTGTTGACGCGGACGTTCTGCTGTCGATCCGATGTTGACGACAACGCGCCGCCAGTACGTATCCGTAACGCCAAAGCCGACACCCACATCACGCTCACCGTCCAGCATGCCATCACCATGGTACGGAATTGTAAACAAGTCCATGACTGCGGATTGACCATAGGTCGAGCCGTAGGATTGGTTATAGGTAACTGGATATGGTTCAGTTAACACTTCCGATCCCGAAGTAGCTGCGTATCCAGCAGCTGTAAAGCGGTTAGCCAAGGTGGCGCCAGTGAAACCATTCGGGTAGGCGACCTTATCTTGGTTGTGGCTCATGAAGTGATTTACCGACAGGTAGCTTGCGTGTCCTTGTGCCGCTACGTCGAGCTTCGCATCTTGCTGCAACAAGCCAAATCCGCAGGCCAGGCGCTGGGCATTCAGGTAGTCATAAGCATTGCGCTGTTCGGTTCCGGTCGCGTACGTTGCTGCGGCGACGGTGGTTTGGATTGTAGAAACGCCAGGTGTCGGTGTAACTGGCGGAGTTACAGGGGGCGTAACTGGTGGCGTAACTGGTGGCGTAACTGGTGGCGTGACAGGTGGCGTGACAGGGGGCGTGACGCCGACCGAACCGTTACCCTCGGAACCACCACCGCCGCCACATGCGACTAACAAAGTTGCAACTACTGCAGCGAAGACGTTCGATTTAAAAGCTTTCATTTCGTTCCTAAACAAGTTGAAGATGTATCTAGAATACCGTCTGAATTCACTGATGCAAGCGTGAAAGCTATCAGGAAGAGGGCGTTCAACAGATTTTTTTGCAATATTTTATCACGACAGAAATTGCCTTACAGAAATTATAATTATCCTTCATAAACCGTCCTCTTGGGGCCATTAAAGTAGAAAACGCAAGCGATGAAAATTATGGATCCATGCGCAAAATTTGGATTGTTAAGGAATTGGTTAGTTTTTGGTTTTTTGACTACATCTCTCAATGCGGCCAACGCTGATTGTTTCGACGACGCTGCTCACTTTCAGCAAGTCAACCCGTGGATTCTGAGAGCTATTGCGGCCGAGGAGTCCAGCTTCAGACCCAGCATAGTGACAAACAATACCAACCGATCAGTTGATCGCGGTTTGACGGGAACTAATAGCGTGCATCTCCCTGAACTTGCCAAGTTCGGAATCGGCGCTAACGACTTGTTTGACCCGTGCAAGTCGATCTACGTTGCTGCTTGGCTGCTTAGAAAGAAAATGAATAAACACGGTAACAACTACATTGCAGTCGGCGCCTACCACAGCGAAACGCCGGATAAACGAGACATTTATGCAAATAAGATTCGTAGGCGGATTTCCGAATGGACCGCGCGTGGATGGATTCGCTAGCTATGATCAGGCCAACGCCGCACTCGAGAGTTGCGGCGCACCATTACGCCTTGACTTTGAACTCTATAACAGGCGCTTCTTAGCAGGCATAATTTATGGTACTCGATTGGTCTATGGGATTTGCGGTAAAAGTCGTTACAAGACCATCTTCGCAATACTGGCTGCATCTCCCTGGCATTCTTCTTGATTTTTCCCCGTAAGCACATCACCTGGTATAACTGCTTTCTAGAATTGCGAACCCTCGGGAAACGGACCGATTCATACTCAATAGCGATGGCTTCGTTCTGTTGGATTGCTTTTTTTCTCTTCCGATGTGCCCCCCCATCCATTAGGACGTGGAGGGGACTCACGTTGATGTGCGAGTTTTTTTCAATGGTTAAAATCACGGATGAAAGTTTTACGAGCTGCTTCCATCACCCCGTCTTGTTGAACGTCAGAGGCCGTATTCGAGACAGATTGCCAAAATTCCAACCCGGATAGGGTCATTGCATGATGGAATCTGTGAAACGAATACATCGCGTGCTCAAGGTTGCCGCTTGGCACGACCATGAGATAGATCGCGCTGTAGAGGTTCCACCAAGTGGCACGCAGATCCCCCTTGCCCGTCAAATAGGCATGTACCGACCTCCGGTCACCGTCGATGACTTTACATCCCCATCCGCTTGAGGTATCACCCACCACACTCGTAAGTCTTTTGGAGTGCAACGAACGAAGCATGGCGGAGCGCTCGCACTGGGCCCAATCAACGTGTTTGAGGTCAGCGTTACTCATTAATCTCTTTTTCATGTGCGACTCCTTCAGTGGTTTTGAGAAAGAGTATCAATGGTAATGAGCAGCGCAAGTATACCTTGCGCTGTCCACGTTCAATCAGGTGCCCTTCGTAATTGATCCATCAACTCTGCCTTTAGCTTGGGGTCCATTGTGGAAACAACCCGTGTGAACGAGCGTCCGACGGCCGCTTCATCGGCTTGAACGGATCCTCGTTCCATCCCCACTACCCAGGCTGCCGCAATTAGAAATGCCCCGACTACGGCGCCGGCTAGTGCATACCAGGCTGGAACGTAGGGATGCTCATTTCGCCCTCCGCCTGCACTGGCAGTCTTGATGCAGCGGGTGATTTGAGATTCGATATCGCGCATGAGTTTGGCTCGAGCTGCATCGGCAGCACCGTTATCTGGCAAAGCCTTTTGCGCTGCTGCACGAATGTCCGCGGCCAGCCGCTCCAAATCGGCAGTTACAACGTTTCCGGCCTGGAGCATTTGATGGCTGTAGAACAAGGCGGCGATTACAAGCGGATCGTCCGGCGACATTTTCTCACCAGTAGCTAAGAACACATCGTCAACTACCTGCTTCCGCTTTGCCGATTGATCCATATCAGAAATCAAGCTTCTCGAGTTGGCCGTAGATTCCATTCTTCACACTGGTTAAACGATGACGATTCGCAAAGTGAAACATCGGTGAAGCTAGTGCTTCATTGAAAGTAAGATAGTGCCGAGTCATTTCACCGACGTCACGACCAGATGTATCTGCTGTAAGTTCTTGGAGGTGCACAACTCCGAACAGACGGGATTTTGACTCCCTGTACAGCGCCGAGTCTTTGAATCCAACGCCATCCTTGCGGACCTGGCCAAAGTATTCATTCACCCAAACCAGAACGGGTGTTTTAAAAAACTCCAGGATTGTCTGCAGTCCGCGGATAGTTTCGTCGATCGCCTGCCCGCCGACCAGAGGCGTATGTACGACTACACGCCTGCCTGTGCTCTCGATCAACTCGAACATTTTATTTTCGTGCATGTAGTGCATCAGGGGCAAAAAAGAGGATGCCCCTGTATCGACAACACAGTCACCCTCATGTTCTGCAATACGGTTGATTAGCGCGTCAAACTTCCGGGTGTCTACTTTTAGATTATCGTCCGAAATATTGTAGTGCTGAACATTGAGTGCTTTATAGTGCGCGAAGGTCATATTCGTTGGATCGGTATCGGAACAAAAAAGGTTACGGTCGAGCGTACTTAAGAATTGGGCCAGAATCGATGCCACCATCGATTTTCCAACACCACCTTTACCCATTAATACAAAGTGAACAGTATGCATATCAAACTCCATTAAAAATTACCATTTTTCAATTTGAGAACCAGGGTTCCATGTGAATTTCTTTTCCTTGCCAATCTCGTTTAAATCCTCCACCGTTCTCAATAGTCTCGCTTCTGGTTTAATTCGGCTTTCTAGAATCTTCTTTTCTGGAGTAACTTGATGCATCGTGGCAAGCACAATTTTAGATGCTTCGCTCTCCCTCCTTAAGCGAGTCATGATAGCCCGATACTGTGCGTAAGGAATCGTAATTCCTTTCGAATTTAGATGAGCGCAAATCTGTTTGTGGTTGTAGCCTTCATCGAGTAAGAGATTGATACTTGTAAACAACCTTCTTAACTCAGCTGTGTTCGTTCTTTTTATATTGGTCATCCCAGCTGCCGTCAGTTCAGCCACGCTTACTCTCCTAAATTTTCGAGGACAATCATCAAAACTGGATATGTTGCACAATGTTGCACAACGCTGCGCATTGCTGCTAATTGATGCATTTCAGTGCGTTTCGTTGCATTACGCTGCATATTGCTGCAATAGGGTAAAGATACGATTGGCCTGTGCCAATGTTGTTCCAAATATGCCTTCTTTTTTGATCTATTTTCGATTGACCTAAGTCACTTAAAACGCTAATATCCCTTCGTCGCCATGCGGCATTGTTTCAGCCATCTTCTTTTCAGTTCCTTCGGAATCGAAAAGCACCAATTTGTACCGCCGCCTATGCGGCAATTCCCCAAGCCAGCGCACAGACCTTGGCACTACCACCACCTCAAATTGTTCATGTTGTAGTTCGTCCAGGGCCACCGTTGGCCTTTTTTTTATACAGGACGAAAACTTCTGACGAACACTGAGTGACAGCGAAACCCAGGCTACATCAGGGTAAGACGTCGCTTAGAAACACTGATTTCCCACTGAACGTGAATTACGCGCTGATAGGCGCGAACGTTGCGGTCGACATTGGGAGCGATACGAGCAGCTCGATAGCAGCTGCGCCGATGGCTCCGGTCTGGGCCATGACATATACCAAGAGACACAGAAGGGCGGATATCTGGATGCTCCCAGACGCATGAATCGCTGGCCACGTGCCGGCGCCATTGCTGCCTCCGCGACGCCTACGGGGCGAGAGTAAGACCAATTGGTGCTAGCGCCACCACAGACCTGTCCATGAGGGCGGGAAGCGCTATGTGAGAAACCACGTGAGAGTTCTAGGCCTGACAGCAGTAAGTCAGGCGATCGGCAGCCGAAAGGCGTCGGCACGTTGCCTTTTTGCCAAGAGGGAAGGTAGTGTGAAATTAGTGTGCTTACGTTAGGACCCTCTCCCCGGCTACTTACATGCATTGACGGCATTGTCGTAATGCCAATGCCGCGATATTGCTACAGGCAACGCGGCAAAATTTTGTTAAATATACAACCACGAAGGGGTAACATGTCGACACTCATATCTCAACTTAACGCGATTTTGCACAAGAACGCAGGCACCCGAGTGAACGGTAAAGTGGCGAGTGAGCGCACAAAATCTGCTACCGGTGAGCACCTTAAAGCAAGTTTCCGTCTGCTATTGGATTTAAATTATCGGCTAACAAATCCTGAAAATCTTAGTGAAAAACATGTGAAAGCTCTTTGCGAATATTGGTATAAAAATAAATATGCGGCCAAATCTATACAAAGTAATCTGTCATATTTACGGAAGTTCTGCCGATGGATCGGAAAAGCAAATATGGTTAAAAATGTTTCTCATTATCTTCCCGATGTTCCCCCTTCAGAATTACGTGTCAAAAGCTCCGCCACTCGAAGCAAAAGCTGGGCAGAAAATGGCATTGATGTTGCCAAAAAGGTAATTGAGGCTGACGCTATCGACAAACGCTTTGGTTTAATGCTGCGGATCGCAGTTGCTTTTGGACTTCGTCGGCACGAAATTATGCAATGTTGTCCATGGAAGGTCGACCGTGGTGACCGCTTCGCTGCATACCAAACTAAAGGCGGGCGTCCCAGAGACATTTATATCGATACTGCTGAACAGCGAATAGTGCTTGATCAAATTAAGAAATTAGTAAAAAAGAATGAATATCTCGGTTGGCAGACGAAGCATAATGGACAGACGGCTTCAATTGAATCTAACTTGGGGAAATGGCATAGAATGCTTGCCAAAATTGGAATTACAAAGAAAGACAGTAATGTATCCGGCCATGGGTTACGTGCTCAATATGCAGAAAATGCCGCGTTAATAGCATCAGTAATACCTCCAACATTAGGCGGTTCAGGCGGGCAGATGGCGAAGGAAGATTTAGACTTAAAGCGAGCACAAGTGAGCGAGAAACTCGGACATTCGCGCATTAGCATCACGTCAGCATACTATGGCTCATTTGGCAGAAACAATACCCCAGATTCGCCGAATCGTACGAAAGACGCAATTGCCGCTGCGGTTCAGGCAATTCCATTGGCAAAGATCAATGATATTCCGCATGATCGGATGGAGGATTGTATTCGATTGACTACAGAACTAATGATGGCCAACGCATATGTTGACCCACGCCTGGCGCACGCACTATGGGAATACCACAGCAGTCGACACTGCACTGCATGGCTCACGCCCGGCGAGAACAACATTGCGGCCCTCGAGGCAGCTTCAAACCACTTCACCCAGTTGCAGACCTCTGGCGCCTTAAAAACCTAACAACACAACCAAGGGCATTCTCGGAGTGCTATCGGTCTGCTGGCATTACGGATATACTGTATATAAACACAGTAGAAAGTATCGTCATGACAAACCTCGCCCCCATCCAGCTAACAATCAGCGCTCTGCAACCAGGTATACCTGCCCGACTCTCCGCGGAACCCGCGTCACGGCCACTGTTCTGCCAGAAAATTCCAGCCGGGTTCCCGTCGCCGGCGGCCGACTATACGGAAAAGGGGCTGGACCTGAATACTTTCATGATCCAGCACAAGGAGGCGTCGTTCTTTTTCAAGGTGGTGGGCATGAGTTTGTCCGGGGTGGGCATCCTGGATGGCGACATCGTTCTGGTTGACCGCTCCGTGACAGCAGCCCACGGCCATTACGTGCTGGCCGTCATCGATGGCGAATATACGCTCAAACGCCTGTACCGCCAGCGTGGTGTCATCGAATTGCATCCCGAAAATCCCGCATTTAAGCCAATTCGCCTGGTGGAAGGCAACGAGTTGCAGGTATGGGGCGTCGTCACTGGCGTTGTGCGCAAGTTGCGAGTCTAGCCATGGCTAATGCTCACGCCCAGCTGTTCGCCCTGGTCGACGTAAACAATTGTTACGCCTCATGTGAGCGAGCAATGGATCCCAGGCTGCGCGATGTCCCTGTGGTGGTGCTATCGAACAATGACGGATGCGTTGTTGCCAGGTCGAATGAGGTGAAGGCGCTCGGGGTCAAGATGGGAGAGCCGTGGCATAAATTACAGGCCCTGTCGCGCCAACACGGCATAGTGGCGTTGAGCAGTAATTACGCGCTCTATGCCGATTTTAGCAACCGCATCATGACTATCCTGCGCACCTACAGCCCGCACGTCGAGGTCTACAGCATCGATGAGGCCTTCCTGAGTCTGAACGGCATGAGCGGGCTGTGGGATACTCCTACGGCCATGGGCCAGGATATCCGCTCCAAGATACTCCAGTGGACCAGTTTACCGGTTTGTGTGGGAGTGGGCGCATCGAAGACGCAGGCGAAGCTGGCCAACCACATCGCCAAGAAGTTTGCTCTGTTCGACAGCGTATGTGATCTGTCCACGATGTCGGCCGCCCGTATGCTCTGACTATTTTCCCGCATCGACGTCGGCGAGGTTTGGGGCGTAGGCCGGCGCATCGGCGATAAACTGCGCGCCATGGGTATCAATTCTGTACAAGACCTGAAAGACGCCAGCCCGCGAGACATGCGCGCAAAATTCGGTGTCGTGATGGAGCGTACATGCAACGAGATTGGGGCTTATCCTGCCTGGCCCTGGAAGAGGTAGCGCCACCTCGTAAGGAAATCATTAGCTCCAAGTCTTTCGGCGCCATGGTGACCAGCATCGACGAGCTGGGCCAGGCCGTGACGTCCTATGTCACGCGCGCCAGTGAAAAACTACGGTCACAAGATTCCATGTGCGGCGCGGTCCACGTCTTTATACAGACTAACAAATTTAAACAAATGGACTTACAGTACAGCAACGGCCTGACAGTGCCCTTGATCGTACCGACTGACGATAGCCGCGTGCTGGCCGGCGCCGCACTGCATGGCTTGGAAAGGATATTCATCGAGGGCCTACGCTACAAGAAGGCCGGGGTGATGCTACTGGACCTGTCACCCAAAAGCGTGCTGCAAGGTGTGCTGTTTGATGAAGCGCGCCCGCGCGAGCCTGGTGTCAAGGTGATGGCTGCGCTCGATGCGTTGAACGCGCGATTTGGGCGGGACTCGGTGACGCTCGCATCGGCTGGGCTGGCACCACGCTGGGCGCTGCGCTCCGGCAATAAGACGCCCTGTTATACAACCAAGTGGGATGAATTACCAATAGCAAATGCAAGATGAAGGGTAGTACCGCAGAACGGAAAGCGGCGGCGCTGGCAATGAAGGAAGGTTATTGGCATCGGGCTAGCGCCTTGCCGGCGCCGGCAGCGGCACCAATCATGAGTGATGCGAGCATGATGCCGACCTGATTGGCGCTTATACGGCCGCAAAAGTCCGCGGCAAGACGCGCTGACCTTGGATATGGTAAGTGCTATTTTTTTGATGGATCAACGGCTTTACCGGATGCTTTGCGCTCGGACCTGAGTTTTCGCGGTAGTCGCCCATTAACGTGCGTAATTCACGTAAGCTGAGACCTGTTTCCTCGTGCATGCTGATCAACAAAGCAGGAGCAACTGGTACCCGGCGTTTCCGAATCTTACAGATTTGGGGGGCCTGGACGCCGAGACGTACGGCCAGTTGCCTGTCGTTCTTCACACACAATAATCGCATGACCGTGTTGAGCAGTGATTCGGGGTCGTAGTGCGGGTTATTAACTTCAACAGTCTTTGGGGTGAACTTATACATACTCATGCTCCATAATGGCTATTTTTGCTCTCACGACGCTGCTGTGCTTCTACGCACAACACGGTAGTAGGGCAGATAAGAAGGCGGCCAACACCGATCATTTCACCAGTGTCCAGACACCATCCGAACGAGTCCTGGTCAATTCGTTTGATTGCAGCTGCTACATCGAGCAACTTTTCGGCATCGCGCACCCTGGCGCCGATCGCAAGCTGATGTTCTTCCTCAGCACTGGCTCGGTCTGCCGGATCAGCGCCGGCCGAACACGTGGCAATTTCGGCAGAGGTTGTCCTGGTCCTTGCCTTCAACCATTCTTCCAACGCAACGAGTCGGGCACGGAAGAAATTTTTCTGAGATTCACTCATGTAGTGGACGTCATCCATTTGCACAAGTTGCAGTTCAGTCAAAGGGCGTACTCGAATGCGATCGTCCGCCATGAATGCCGCTGCGAAACTATGTTCGGCCATCTTCTAATCTTCCGTGTGACAGTGTTTGAGGGTAAAGAATTGTCCCACCCCATGTCGAATGACTGAAATTTAATCATGTGAAAAAAAGTGACTTTTCACGCATAGGGGGAGAGACAAGAGTGTGAGCAGATTCAAACTGCTTTTCTGATGCGTATCACGTCTCCTCATGTGACACTACAGATCTCCCCCAACTCCAATTTCTACGCCATGAGCGACGTACATCCGGTCACCATTACCCTCAACGAAAAAGTAAGAACGTTTTCAGCGAATTTTCAAACCGAGTCCACGTTTTCGAGCGGCTGGCAGTCGACATTAAAAGCAGCATACGGAAAGGCAGAACTGCGCTGCGGTTGCACTGGCATTGGTCAAAAGCGGCTTGCGGTCAAGTACTACGAAGGCAGCGATCAGTTTTCACTGGCTAGGTTTAGCATGTCCGGTGGTCAGCATTCAATCGACTGCCAGTTCTATAGCGCGAGTCCGACGCAAATTGGGGTAGGAGGTGGAACTTCCTCTGTACTAAACCTGCAACCAGATGGCTCTGTGAAGATTCGTTTAGAGATCGGAATGGTTGAGCGGGACACACCTGCAGAACTGGTTTCACCGAACAGGCCACAACAAGTACGTAAGCCGTCCACAAGCCAATCGTCGATGAAGCTACTGGGATTGCTTCACTACCTGTGGGACGAAGCTGGGCTGAATCAATGGAAGTCCGGATTTGCTGGCAAGCGCCGTCCTTCGGTCGCATACCGGTTGATAAACAACGCAACGGAGAACGTCTGGGCCGGCACCTTGAAGCTGATAGACCAGATGCTGTTGCCTGCATTTGGAGCTGATACACGTGAAGCGGACCGCAATCGTGAACGAGCCGCGGCCGCGCTTGAATCGAAGTACAGGATGCTCTTAATTGCCCCACTGGCTGCCTACACCCAGGAGAGGGCAGACATAATGGCACGGCAGATGAAGATCAGTGGTTTCCACGGGATGCCAATCGTCTACATGAAAGCCGGACTGTGGGATACCACTGTACGTAGATTCAAAAATGAGCTGTCAGCATGGCGCAATGGAGCCGGAACCGTCGCAATAGTCCAGGTAGAACTAAAAAAAAGCAGCAAGAGTGTGTATGCCTCAGCGATCGACATGGCGATCATGAGCATCACTTCAGAATTTATTCCTGTTGAGTCGAGTTATGAACGGATCGTTGCTGATCGGTTAGTGGCGCAAGGAAGATCATTTTCTAAGCCCTTACGTTTTGATTCCATCACAGATCAAGTCTTACCAGATTTCATCCTGACGGATACAAAAAGGGAAGTTCCGTTAGAGGTCTTCGGCAGAAATGACGCAGCATACCTGCAGCGTAAGAGAGAGAAGGAAGCGTACTACAATGAGCTATACGGAAGAGGGGGGATGGTGGAGTTGGGATGCATCGGCGAATAGTGATGCGGAAAGTGTGCCGCCTTTCCCCGCTGCTCGATGACAAATCAAAGCTGCGGAGCAGGGCAATTCATTCATTATAGTTAACACTGGATGGGTTCCAACTGGCGTTCTCATAGTCGCTGTTGTCGTCCTCTTCTACCTTGCTCGATCTGGTGCCGAGCAAGGCCAGAATAACCATACCCACTACGATTAGATGGGACAGGTCCAAGTTCATGAGTGCGGTAATAATTTGCATTGTTTTGCCTCCCTGATTAATTGATAGGTAAAGTACGATTGATAGGTCTATTGTAACCTGCGAATTTCATGGCACAAGTCCTCAACTCCAACACACTGATGACACTGATTGCTGGCGCTGGCCTTCTCGCCGCAGCAGCCTTTGGTGCCAACTTACTTTCAAGCCCTGCAGCCGTAACTCAGCTCGACGAACGTGCTTTGAAATCACTGACAACCGATGGCACATTCAAATCAGTTCAAGGTGACGGCTCTCGCTCAATCCATGTTTTCCTGAGCGCCGATTGCAAATTCTGTCTCCAGATCGAGCCCGAGTTTGACCAGCTGAATAACGTGACGGTATACCGACATTTGCTTCCTGGGCATACCAAAGCAGGGAGGCTCAAGGCAATCGATGTGTGGTGCTCAGACAACCAGATAAGGGCATGGAAGAAAATCGGCGAAGGGCTCGTGATACAGCCAGCGAAGTGTGGCGATGTGGCGGCGATTGATGGCAACCTGGTGCTTGCAAAACGATTAGGGCTTACTAGCACCCCAAGTATCGTTTTCGAGGATGGACATGTCTCTTCTGGGATGGTTTCAAGCAGCAACATCGCAGCGCGCATCGCATTGTCAACACCGCAGTAATCGAATTCACGCGGTTTCGCCCACCTGCTTCATACCAACCAGGCTATCGACGAACCATCCTTGGACAAGATCGACATCCAGTTCACGGGCGAAGGCAAACATTGCTTCGTTTTCAACTCCCTCCGCCACCGATTTTACTCCCTCACTACGCCACTGATTAATCAGCATTCGTAGCATACGGAAGGCATCGGGCCGTTGCATGCATGTCAGCATGAACTCGCGGTCGATCTTGACTGCTGACGCACAGCGAATTGAGTAAAGCCGCTCCAACCCATCCCTGCCAGCCCCAAAGTCATCAAGCGCTACCCGGGCGCCAACATCAATCATCCGATTCACCTTTTCGGCAATTGCCACGCGATCTGAGTATCCAGAAACCGCTTCGCTTAGCTCGAAGGTCACGTCATTTGCCGATGCCGCCTGCGCGAGGTCACATGCATTATGCGAAATGAGAATCTCGTTCGATAAGTTGACGAACACTGCCGGCAAGCCGGGCTGCGGCGTGGATAAAAAATTGATCACGGCATTATCGACTTTTGCCCACTCAATCGGCCTCGTGCCCCTGTAAAGCAATTCATAAGCCATGACACGCCCATCAGATACCTGAAGAATTGGCTGCATCTCGAAAAGGAAAGTAGCACTGGCGGCCTCACCTGATGGTATTTCCAAGTGATGAAAAATCGGTCGTGCTGTCATATTGGGATCCATGGTGATGCGCTGCGATTGTTCCGGCAAATGCCAAGCCTTTCGGACTGTTTCTCCGGCAGCAAGGTCCTAGAATGGAATTTAACGGAGAATAAAACATGCAAGATCTGAAACACTTGTCATTGCAAAGCAATATAGGCCACCATTTCAACGACGCAAATCTGCTTCACAAGGCGTTGCGGCATAAAAGCATGGGCGGCGAATCCAATGAACGCCTTGAGTTTCTGGGCGATGCCATCCTTAACTACACCGTCGCCGAAATGCTTTTTCAGCGATTTCCTAGCCTGTCTGAAGGTGATCTTTCGCGCATACGTGCGGCTATCGTGTGTCACGAGTCGCTAGTCAAGGTCGCCAGTCGAATCGGAATTGCCGATTTTTTGGAGGTGGACCAAACTCACCGAGTAGAGAAATCAAAAGATTCGATTCTCTCGGATGCGTTAGAGGCTGTTTTCGCTGCAGTTCAACTCGATGCTGGACATGACGTAGCGAAGAAGGTGATCCTTCATCACATGGAGATTCTGCTCTCGCGCGGTGAGGTTCCGTTAGGTAAAGATTCCAAGACCGCACTACAGGAACACCTCCAGGCTCGCGGCATCCCAGTACCTATTTACTCGGTGCTGAGCCAAGGAGAGCCAGGTGCTCGAACTTTCGAAGTTCAATGTGATGTCCCAATGCTCAGAATCAGGATGACAGGCAAAGGGCCTAACCGCAAAATGGCTGAAAAGGACGCCGCAGCTAAAGTACTTAAAAAGTGTGTGGCGTCATTATAATTCTCCCCCCAGCTCCTGGCGAGTCAGACATCCTTCAACCTGGGCGCCGCCGCTTCCTCAGCCATTTGGCCGGAGCGGCAGCATGTGTCGCTCTGCCGGCATTCGGTCAACCGACTGATTTCTGGTCACTGCCACGAGAGTTGTGGCTTTACCGCCCAGCAGGCAAAGGACAGCCACGTGCCGAGCAGGTTCGTGTTGTCTACTGGGCGGATGGGAGAATCATTCCAGAAGGATACATTCAGCTGTGCAATATCCTGCGCGATGTACAGGCGGGCCAGGTGGTTCAATTCGACTTGGTGATGCTTGATATCGCTCGCGGCGTTTATGGTTGGCTACGTGCGAATGGAATAGACCGGCCGCTTATCGTCAACAGTGGGTACAGGAGCTCACACACAAACGCCAATGAGGGTGGCAAGCGCAATAGCCTGCACATGCGGGCACAAGCCATGGATTTACGGATAGAGGGTGTTAGCGCGGATGCATTAAGCCGATTCGGGCGCTATCTTGCAGGAGGAGGGGTGGGCTATTACCCCGGGCGATTCACCCATCTTGATCGCGGCCGTGTGCGGCACTGGGTCGGCTGAAGCAGTTAAAAATCAAACACAAAATCTGGGAGAAAAAGTAACTTGGTGGCCCCAGCCGTCATAGGTCGGGACCACCGCTCCATCAGAGCGATTAGCAATTAGGCAGTAGCCGTTTTTGTCTCACCATCGGCTTTAGCATCGAAGATTGTGGCCTGTTGCGAATGGTCAACAGAGATATCCGCTTTCGCTTTCTGCATCTCTTCCATCAGGGCAAGCAACTTCTCACGCGTATCAACGCTCAGAGAGTCGAATGCTGGATCCATCTTCACATCCTCCAGGGCCGAGTACAGTTTCGGCGCAGACCGTTTAACCAGCTTGTCAAAGCGGCTGGCCGGCTGAATATTCTTTTTCGTAATACGGAGCGGCTTCCCGTCGGGCACCTTCGCTGCCACGGCATCTTCAACCATTTCCGCAGCATCTGGTCCATGCTCTTTCAACAGTTGGACAGCGAGCGTGACAGTCAACGCTTCATTGGCAACGCGCTCGCGCAACACTTTTGGCGCCGACATGAGCAGCAGTAGGCTATTAACCCACTCGCCCGAGAAACCAAGTCGACGCGCGATTTCGTTCAACGACTCCCCTTCACTGACCAGGCGTTGGCAGGCAACGGCGTACTCATACGCAGAGTGAGTGTTGCCCTTATTTCCGTTAACCATGGCGAAGGTCAGGTCCGCTACGGACATTGGCTTGTTGTCCTTCCTGGTCGGGACGATAACTGAAACGTCTGTAATCAGCGGGCGACCTTCGGCAGCCAAACGTTCATTGGCGATTGGAATTGCCAACAAGCGGGTATGACCATCGAAAATATAAACACGGCTCTCACCAGCTTCATCGCGTTGAATCAAGCCGGTCATTGGCTTGTGAAGGAAGTACCCCTCATTGAACATCGATTCAGCATACTCGTTGACCGTCGCCCAGTATTTATCATTGTGAACGCGGATATTAAAGCCTTCAATGATCAGCAGCTCATTAAAGGGGACTTTCCAAACATTACCTGACGTGGCGCCCAACACTTTCATGGCGTCTTTGAGATTGCCAGGGTTGATTTCGGCAGTAAATTCAGATTCCAGCTGGACCAGGTTGAGCATGAATGCAACTCCAAAAGTTGATAAATATGTAGGTTACAGTAACCTTGGACGGTAGCAAGCGACAATCAACGCATGGGGTGACCGAATCGTGGCCCCAGAAATGCAGTGTAAATTTCATGAGGCCATGATTATCAACAGCTTACTTCGTAATTTTAGAGGACACAGTGTCCGCTGTCAGCAAAGACCCAAGGGAAAACCATTGATCCGCGACAAGGCGAGGCAGGTGCCTAGCCAGTGATGCTGCCATGGTCTGTGGCGCGTTGACGTTGGTCGTCGCTGAAGCCGAACACTTTTTTCCGAAGCAAAGTGAACGTACGCAGGAACGGCCCCATATTGTCTTCAGCGACCTCTGCCAGGGGGCTATGCATCAGCTTGTGAAGGGCACGGTCAGCTTTAACCAACGCATGGAAAAGTAACTCTGCCTCATCCGAAACAATTCTCATCGTACAGGTCGCGGCCGGGGCGACATCAGGCATATCGTAGGGACGCGCCATATCTTCGAGTCGTTCCGCCTCGACGGCCAGATCATGCAACATGGCCCGCGCATGCATACGACGATGGAATCCTTTGGTGTACCAGAACAACTTTGCACTTGTGAAGTTGAAGTCGCGGCGCATGACGCGACTCAGCACATGCGAGTACAACTCGGCGTTCAATCGAATGTCATCGCCGGAAAGAATAATCGATTCGATTCTTTCCACCCCTTTGATGACGAGCGGGTTCCCTGTGTTTTTGCCAACCTCAGGAGTCGTATGAATTGTGCCAACAAGAACCTGGTCTTCCATCATGCTATCCCTCCAGCTTCGGCAAGTTCTCGCGCCGACTTTTCCTGTTGGTTTCGGGTGGAGCAATACAGTTTCAAATCGGAGAAGGCCGACTCAAAAGGCTGGGTGTAGGCATGAACCATATTTTCTGCCAGCTTATTGCTGTCAACTGCAAAGTTGAGCTTAGCGTATGCAGTATCGGCCAACTGGAATGCCTTGAACAAGCCGGCCGCCGTTGACGAAACAAGTCGAAGTGGTACGGACCGCCCATTCGTCCCTGTTGGGGATGCAAACGAATCGCACTCGATAACCAGAAGGTCAGCCTGCATTCGCACTTCATCTAGAAGGCTACGCACTTGTTCCCGTCCGCCTTTTCGACGTTCACGGTGAAACAACTTTGTAGCAACGAAATTGAAGTCTCGGCGCACTACCCGACAAACCTGCCAGGAATAGAAGAGGGCTTCGACTCGGTTCTCGAGACGTACGTTTATGATCTCAACGGCATCGGTACCCTTTAGGGCCAGGCCGTCGGCTGTAAGAACAGTACCATTGTCGAGAATGGTAATGTCGGATGGGGATGTCTGCGGAAATTCCATGTTTGTGAGCTTAATTCTGTGTTGCAATGCCTATGCGGCGAATGCTATGGATAAAAACCAACTTTTCTATCTGGCGGCAAGAGTCAAACTCAAGCGCAAGGCTCTAGCTTAGAGGGGTCTATCATGAACGCAAGCTGGCACGCGCCCTAAAAACCGTGATAATATGTAATGTCGAAATTTGACGTGGCCGGCTACCGGCATTGCCATACCCGATTCTTGGGGACTCAGCTCACGATTCACGGAAACCGTGAGCTACTTGAGCTAGATGATTTCATACCGCCCAGCGGACTTCATCAGAATCTCATACTACAATTTCAAGCACATTTGCCAGCTGCATCGCGCGGATGGCTCGCTGCAATCATAAAACGCATCCAAGTACAGAAGAGCTGACCTTAATTTTGCATCGACCATACGGTTTCGACAAAAAAGGCATCAACTGAACGATCTCAAACATTAGGAGCTTCATGACCGACCACCCGCAAGAAAATCACCTGGAGCCTACTTCCGTAGCAACCAGCACATTTTTCAAAATCGAACTGGAGCAATACAACAGCGCTTTCGGCATCTCGGCTGAAACACTGCGCGTACTGGCGGCCAGCTACAACGTAACACCAGAAGTTTTGATCAATCGCGCGTTGACCATGTGGGCACAGGCAGTGATTCCGGACCTGGATCTGGACACTCCAACCCTCACACCTGATCAGATCAAGTTTCTGGAACAGCGTCAGCAACGCGCCGATGACAAAACAACTCAACCAAAGCAAACGCTCGCTGAAGCGTTCAAACAACTTCTCGAGGGAGTAGGAGAAAACCATGATAATGCAAAATCCAGCCCTCGAAATGGGGGACATTCTTAGAGCTTGGGTGCCGTATGATGACAAGCCAAACATAGCCGGTCCGAAATTTCGACCGGTTATTTTTTTGGGCGAAACAGTTATCAACGGCATCAAAAATTGGGTCGTTGCCTACGGTACGACTCAAATGTACTCCAGCAAGGAATCGAAAACGGGTACCGACTTCATCGTACGTTGCATGAATGATCGCAGCATGGTACTGAACAGTGACACCCGCTTCGATTTCAATAGGCTGTTCGCCATTCCGGCAACGCCCGAGTTCTTCTCGCCAAACAGAAGCAGCAGCCTCATCAGGAAAGTTCAAATTCCTGCGCAGGATCTACAACAAGCTGCGGCTTGCATGCACGCCGCAAAAGTTGGTCTGGCACTCAGTCGATTTGGTGTCAGGCTATAAAAAGGTAACTTAGTTCAGACAATTCCCCCCAATTGGGGCGGGTTGTCTCTCGTGCGCTTTCTAACGAGAGTGCACCAGGGACAACCCGTCCATCTACCTTTTGAGGAAAATAATTGTATGAACACTTCTGCCGCTCCGAAGCAACTTCAGTGGATGATCAACGTCGGAGTTAACCAGGCTGACGTAGATTGGCTTGAGCGCATGGATGGGTCGGACGATCTACACATGCCGGGTAATCGTGAACGTATCGAGCGCATCTATACCGACGCCTACTCTCGCATCTTGAAGAGCAGCACGCCAGACCTCTACGTGAAACAAACACTGAACTGATATAACGGGAGGCGCTCAACGACGAGCGCCGACCACCCAATCCTTCCAACCAGCACAGCTTCTCTCTGCCCTGCAGCGATGAGCACACGCTCAAGTATTTTCTTGCCTTTCTAGGCAACCCACCACCGTGTCGCGTCCTGCCGCACGAACATCAGTCGCAATTCAGATCGACAACCACGCTAAGCCCGCCCAGCTAAGCTCGATCGCGCCGACTATACCAAGGTCAACAAGATCCTCGAAGCCCTTGGCGGTAAGTGGAACAAGAAAGCCCACAGTCACGTTTTCGCCAATGGCGACCCAGAGGAGTCGATTGCAAGCTACCTGGAGACAGGCAAGCTCGATAAACCCGAGAAGTTCGGGTTCTTCCCGACTCCGGAGCCGCTGGCCCGCGAACTTGTAAGGTTGGTTGGTCTACGGCCTGGTCAAACAGTTCTCGAGCCTGAAGCCGGCATTGGCGGAATAGCCAGTGTCTGCGCTGAAATCGTTGGGAAAGAGAACATCACCTGCTACGAAATCCAGCAGAAGAACTGCGATGTGCTGCGAAGCCTCGGCTTCCGCGTCGAGCAGGCCGACTTCCTTACGATAGAGCCAATTCAACAGTTTTCGGCCGTAATCCTTAATCCACCATTCGAGTCCCAGGCTGACATCGCCCATGTCATGCACGCTTTCAAGTTCCTCGAACAGGGAGGCACGATGGGAGCAATCATGTCGATCGCAGTCACTTTTCGCACGAATAACAAGACAACGCAGTTCCGCGCCTTCCTCGATTCTATGCGGGCGCGGGTCACGATCAACGACAAGAATGCTTTCAAGGAAAGCGGTACCGCTGCTCAAACAGTAACCGTCATCTTCCAAAAACCACACGAGTCATCCACTACGTCGCCTGCCCGCATCGAGGTCGCACGTCAAACCCCAGATCCAATTCTGGCGCTGGAAGACGATCTGGAACACGCAGCGAAGGCCACGGCCATCGTGGCAACCCTCCCACGCAAACAGCAACCTGCGCAAGCATCACTTTTCTAAAACTAACTTTTCAAGAGGAACCCATGACCATGCTGATTATGTCAGCGAACCAGGCACGCTCATATCGCACAGCCAGGTTCAACAGCCGTGCACGTGCCATGCAAAGCTGCCTACCAACCGTGCCAGTTCGTATTGTGTTCATGAACGAACAGTACAACGCATTCCACCAGCGCAACGAATGTGTGTTCGCGAGCTATGCGGACGCAGACGACAAATCGTTGATCGGAACCTACTTCCAACACGCGCTCATGAACTTCTCCAAACTGAGCATCTCCAGCCAATAAACCAACATAACGCCAAGCAACATCCTCGGCACTTCAATTGTGTAGTACGCACCAAGGAACAAACAATGTGGCATATCAAAGAACCGATTCAACTGCCTGAAACCATGCGCCAGGCACGTGGCTATCACTATCTCAACAACTCGTTTCGTCCCTTGTGGCTCGAAGGCCTGCGCGTCGCTCACGAACTCCTCGACCTTCACGAAGAAGAAAACGGAAATGAGACCTACTACCAGGATAGCTTCGGCGCCGACTACATCGCGGCGCTTGCCGATCCTCAGTTCAACACAGCCAACATCGTGTTCGACGGCGAGACTGATCCTGCGATGGCACATCTGCACCGCATCAACCAGCCAGCTTGGCAAGCATTCAAGAACGCTCAGGAAAGCCTCAAATTGGCCCCTCGAGGCGCGATTGCATTGCTCAATTCAGAAGGGCGCCGGCACATTCGAATCCACGCTGGAGACGGCTACATTAGCGAATGCCGGACGATGCGCACTTCGGGTCCAAAGCCATCCGTTCGTGAGATACAAGAGTGCCTGCTCTCGTACGAGGGCTATCTGGCCCGGTGCCAAGCAAAAGAAGAGCGGACAATCCTCAGCAATTTTGCTCGCCTGCGCGACTTGAATCTGCAACCTGGTCAAACGATCCGCGACGTTGAGCTGACGCACAACGGAAAACGCTCGAAAATCAGCTTCACTATCCAGTCCATCTCTGCAACCGGATTCCTGTCGCTTGCAGATGGCGTACTACGCGGTAGCCGAAATCGCTTCACCGCAACGGTAGCGGCCTGCCCCCGCTTTACCCGACGACACGATCATCACCGTGACGCTTAGGACTATCGAACACAGCTGCTACCTTGTTGATAGGGCAAAGAAGCTGGCGGTACAACTGGGCCTCGTCACAACAGTCGACGATGTACCTGAAACTTACGAGACGACATTCGGCTTAGTGCGCGAGAAGAACGAGGAATACTTACTTTCTACGCTCAGCTTTACACTGTCACTTGGACGCTGCCACCGAGCGTCAACGCCACGCTGCTGCAGGGCTGCGCTGCCCCCGGCCAAACTCCCCAACAGAGTCTCTTTTAACAAGCACTTCAATCCCGGACGCGCAGATCCCTGTGCGGTCCATTCACACGCCTTTCGCGTAACCACCAATACACCCTCAGGGTGCCCTACAAGGAAAATACTGATGGATAAGAAAAGCCCAATAAGCCGCCTGGCGGACGCCGGTATCGGCTTCGATGGTTCACCTTTACGGATTAAAAAAGATACCGAAGAATCTGCAACTCATTCCCAAACTAGGTTCGATGTACACAGGCACAGAAAATTCAAATTTAAGGCAGTGGTGGGCTTGGTTGTACTTATAGGCGCCGCCGCCGCGTACTTCTACAACGGGGGCATTTGGATTTACTACGATTAGGATGGGGAGCCCATGTTCAACGAATTACCAGTACGGCAAAAAAACGCCAACCTAGCTAGCGAATTCGTCATGCGTGTTGGCATCCCCCACAGCGGAGGAAAACTCGCAGCACACGCATTCAACGAAAATTATCCAGCCATGGTGTCTGCTTCGGCTTTCTGGAACCGAACGAAACGAGAGTTTCGGATTCCAGAGGCAACGGACCTCAGTGAGTTGGACTTTGCGCTCGATTCTGCCGGATACACCGGCATTCTTAACTTTCAACGTAATGGCGTTCAAGAGGGTATCGCAGGGATTTTCCCATGGAGCTACACCGCATACATGGAGTTCGCGAATCTGTCGGGATGCAGCTGGTATAGCCAGGCGGATCTGTGTGTGGAGCAAGCAGTTGCAAAAAATCGCGAAGCCATCGACTACCGCATTCGCGCTACGGCAACTATCATGGAGGGCATGCTCCAAATTTTGTATGAATGGCAAAATGAACTGGCAAGGTCATGTAATTCAACGGTTGTCGCCAATATGCTGCGCCCCCCAGTGCCAGTCCTCCAAGGTCGCAATGTAAGCGACTACCTCTTCAGTTTGGAACTGCTCAATTCTGTATGGGACAGGTGGCATGGTTGGCTCGACACGCCAACATTGATAGGTATCGGCAGTATGTGCCGTCGTGATCTGCATGACGCAGAAGAAGGGTTGTACCCGATCCTAGAAACACTCAGTCGAAACTTCCCAAGTAGTTCAAGAGCTCACTGCTTTGGGGTCAAGAATCTGGCGCTGAACGAACTTCCTAAGATGGGCTTCATCGCTAGCTCAGATAGTATGGCCTGGGACTTCAACTCACGTGTCAAAGCACACAAACAAGGCGTCTCGAACTCTATTGAACGGCGTTCGAACGAGATGACAGCTTGGATGCGAGCGGCCATGAACCGCATCGCCGCCAGCACCAGACTTCCAAGTTCCTTCCTCAACAACTAAAGCCGTCTGCCCTGATTACCAGGGTAGCGGCTTTCCCTTTCTCCGGCCACACGCCAGCTTTTCTGTGCACGCGTACCGAACAGCTTCAACCCGGTTATCACAGCCGATCTTCGGCATCTAACCACATACCACCCGGCATAATTTTTGTCGCAAGGTACCTAAAACAAACTGGAAAATCCATGAGCAATGCCACCACCCTGGCCACCGCACCATTTACACCTACCCCTGAGATGATTTCGGCCGCCGAAAGCCTGCTATTGGCGATCGCATATGAGCGAACGGTACGCCCAATCGTCGAGGGTTACGAGCGAAAAATTCTTGCGGAACGCAAGTGGGAGGTAAAGTCTGAAATGCAAAAAGAACCTGGTGTGATGGAGTACATCACTGCCAGCAATCTGACTTGGCTGATGTCTGGCGAAGACTTTGAATCCTATCGCAAGCGGTGCAACGAGGAACGGGTTGCAGCCAAACTAGATTCCGCAGTCGACGACAGCCTGCCCCAGGACGACTATTGCCCGCTTCTGGTAGCAGTTGACATTACAAGGAAGATGAAAATTACTCTGTGCGAGGTAATGGCCAGCGTAGCGAAAATCAGTAGTGACGACATGATGATGCTCAGTACCGAAGAAACTGAAAGACTGGTTGAAATGAGCCTTAACCTCTTGGTGGGATTCGTTGCAAACCCATTAGCTGAGGGTGGTCGTTCTAAGCCCACAACCTAAATAGTCGTGCAGTCAATCCGGAGAAACCTCCAAGCTGGCACCCCGGACCACAAACGAAAATAATATAGCCTGACGAACAAGCCCCTCATTCCTATAACCGGAATGGGGGCGGGTGTCAGTTCTTGAAAATTCGTTGCCAAAAGTCAATACACAATTCAACAGGCCGCTAACTATGTTGGCGCGCAGAGCCGGTATCTATGGCCATGACAGCTTAAGCGCGGCTCTTAGCAATGTGTTCGGCGCACGCTTCTACGCTGAATTCTTGCCCTTCGTAGTCGTCGACGACATCACGCTCGTCGGCTGAAAGTATGACAGTCAGACCTTTCCGGCCAAGCTTCTCCTGGACTGCCGTGAAGTAATCACTTGATGCCTGAATCATGTTCTCTCCTTAGTTAAGTCGGTTTTACTTCCCTGAGATCATCCCACAGAAATATGTCTCGAAAGACTATCTCCGGAATTGCAAAACGCAAGCTACTTTATAGCCGAAGTCGAGGATAAATGAGTAGAGCTAGGATGACGTAAGCACCGATGCTATTATCTCAAAATCAAAAATTATGATGTGAGGACCTTCACCGATAGAATGGTCGAAAACCTGTCAAACGAGCAAGAAAGCTAAAACTCACCTCGACAAGGAACCCTCACAAATAATTGCTGCTTTTATGGCAAACTTATTTTTTATGGAATTTAAATGAAAAAAATTGCAATTCTTATGCTTGCGGTTGTACTAAGTGCGTGTGGAAACAACGGAGGAGAGTTCGAGGGGAAGTGGGTCGAAACAAACGACGGAACATCCCTGATGTCGATTGAACGAAATAACAATGAATTCCTGGTAACAATTAGCGACAGCACGGAACCCGCCGATGCCTTTACTCCAATCCCGGCGACTCTGAAAGACGGAAAACTCTTCTTGGAAAGATCGGGCGCGACGGTCACTTATGTGAAAGCAACAAAAACCGCAGTTGTCAGCAGTATGTTGGCAGGAGCAGAATTTAAACGTGCTAAATAATTAACAACAGTATTATTACAAAAAAGGAATTACCATGACCGACCTGAGCAACTATTCGTTGGATCAACTCAAGGATCTGCAAACCCAAATCAAAAGCAACATTGCATCCCGCGAGAAGGAAGCAATCGCGAATGTCCAGCAGCAAATATTGACTCTTGCCGAAAGCGTTGGCATGACAGTCGCACAACTCATGAACATCAAGGGAACAAAAATGGGGAAACCCGTGAAAACCGTGGAGCCTCGCTACCGCCATCCCGATAGTCCTGAACTGCAATGGACTGGCCGCGGTCGTAAGCCCCACTGGATCCAAGCATACATCGACACGACAGGCAAGGATCTGGATTCGCTGCTGATCAAGTAAAGGTGAATGACATAGTGAAGGGCCAATACCAGGTACTCCGCTATGCTGAGTTACCATCACCATAATTAAAAGTAAGGAGTAGGTTCGCGAAAGCGATCCTACTCCTACTCTTACTCCTACAGCATCCGTTGTGCCAGGCTCATTAGCTTGCAAGTACGAATTGTTAGTGTAAAATTGACCTGTCGCCATGCGGCATTGTAGTTGCACTCAACTCCTTCATGCACCAGTGCATTGACGAGTTCAAAAAAACTCCCCCTTTTTTCATCACCGCCTTGCGGTAAAACTGTTCGCTTTCGAACTTCAAACACCTGTCAACAAATTGCGTCGTCGGAACTTCTTCCGGCACGGATGGAGGCTCCGATACGTATTCTAGGAGCCCCTAATGAAATTAAAATAGCCTACCCCCCCCCCCATCATCTGGATTGGTTTATCAATCCGAACTCTTCGGAAATCTTCAAGTACGGCCTGGTTGAGTGTGCGACAAGGCAATTATTAATCAAATAATATTTCAAGAATTTTCCTCAACTCAAACGCAAAGAAAACTCCTCAGCATTTTCTACGGTACGACTATCAGTGTCGTGCAGCCTATAGCTGTTCAAAACAGTTATTGCCATCCACGGTATGATCCTGACCGGCTCCAATTACATGGATCGGACACTGTCGCGCGCGTAGGGGCAATGCGAAGGAGATTTGCCACGCCTGGTGCCAACGTCAAAACGTTCGGCAAAATGCGGCTGAGATAGCAATACAGAATACACAGGAGCGCATTGACGCTTCGCTTCAACTCTCTACCACCTGGGTGAACCTTCCCCAGTGGGGCAGGTTCGTCCTCGTTTCAAGGATTAAACATGCTCCAAAAAAACTCCATTACTCAAAACATCCAGCCTCCAATTGTAGCGGCCGGATCGATGCTCACCGCCACAAACTTACTTTTTAGTTTCCTCTTTGCATGCTGGCACCCGATGCTCGTATACAGCCGTACCAAGTTCGAATACATACTCGCTGACCTGATCGGCGCCACATACCAAGCGCGTGCTGCCTCATGAAGACTGCTAAAGACCTCCAGGCATCATTCGGACAGCGCAAGCCGAATCCACAGGAAGTGGCGCTGCTCCACAAACTCCGTCACCAAGACGTTGAACACCTCCTCCAGAAAGACGTGATCACTATCAACGGTATCTTGGGTTTAGACTGGGGTGGCAGATTCGCCATCGCAAACAGACACTTCGACAAATGTGACGACGACGCGAAGCATGCGCTTCTACACGATCAGCATCACGCTGTCCGAGCGGCTGCGTCCCTGTTCAAACCGCCGGTGAAGTTAGCACGAGTCGGTGCAGTGGCACTGGCGATTATGGATGGCAAGCCAAACATAGGTACGCTAAATGGCGTGAAATCACTTGAAGGTATTGAAGAGATGATTATTTCAACGCATCCCTTTGCCGTCCTTGAAGCTGCCGAAAAGTTCATTTCCGGCTTCGAAGATGACAACACGCAGTTTGGCGTTGGAGAATTGCTCGCCCAACTGCGGGCCTGCATTAATCCCATCCGGTAAATCTCTATAACATTCCGCCTTTCCCTCATCCAGGGCAAGGCGGATGTTTTTTTAGCTTTCGCTTCATATTTTTCGTGCCCCTCACATTGTTAGCGTTGCACGGAATACGAAGACTCATAACATCGATTCGTCTCTCAATGTCGCTTTACAGAACCATGCTTCTGTACGGCCACTCGGCCAACTCCTTTCAAATCGCCAGTCGCTGGCAAATTATGGAGTAACCATGGATATCGAAATCACATTCGCACAATTTAATGAATTGACCAGCCGATTAGACCAGGAGGTTTGTACTGGGCTCAAGCGCAAATTGGAAAGTCAACACGGAATTTATTTTGTGGAGCAGCACAGACTTGGTGACCATGTCATTTTTTCGGTCCACACCGATCAGCATCGCTTAGAAATCCTATCGGCATTCATCCCCCTTCGTCGAAAAATCGAAGACCTGTGTACGATTCAGCCAACCCTCGCAAAGTTCCTTTGCATACGCCATCTAATCAACCCTAATGAGCTCGGCTGGTGGCATGTTGACCAGAGTTATGGAGATCACGGGTATGCCACATTCTGCGTAAATCCACTTGATATTGACGGTATCCACGCCTTTATTGCGGTGCTAGCAAAACACATTCTTGAGCATCTCATACAGATACACGCTTGAGTCACTTCACAAATCCGCCAAAGCTCGAAAGATCGAAAGCTATCTCAGAGGTTTTCGCAAACTGGGAATTACAAGAAATACAAAGGTCAACTCATGTCATCAAATCTACGCACACCTGTGCAGACCACTCCTTCATTGGTGCCCACGGCATGTTACGCCGAAGCAGTTGTGTTGCACGGTATTCACGACGGCATCGCATTGCCGCCATTAATCGAGGACCAGTTTTTAAGCAAGCTGAGTACCTCTGGCTCTGTTCTTTTTGGAGGCGCCACGTATGTATTGCTTCCTCACCATGTGGGTGGCATACGGTCCGGATGGACTGTAAATGCAATCTATCCAAATGGATCGAAAAAAACCTTTGGTGAAGGTCACGCTTTAACCCGACCTCTAGCCGTTCAGGTCGCAAAAGAAGATGCAATGGACTGGTGGATGAACCGCCGTGAAACACAAGCGCAAGTAACTTTGGGCTAGCCCCGACTACTACACAAACTTTACCCTAGTGGGGCTCTCCCGCTAGGGAAGCCCCATGCCCAAAATGGAGCAGACAATGGCTTTTTCCTGTACAGACTTTACCGACAACATCCTCAATCACCTTATTAAACTTGGAGCAATCACGGAGGATGACTACGACCCTGAAGACCCAGAATCTCAAGCTAACGCTGCTCTCGCGGCGATCAACAAACTCAGCGCACCCAGGGAAGATTTGCTCACCCCTGTCTCCAACCCCACGGCTGCGGCATTTGGCAAGAATGGGGAAGTAAATTCCACATGCTTCATGCAAGAGCTGCTTGCCTCACACGAGACACTTACAGGTATCGGAGATATCCACGGCGTCTACACTCTCGCAGACTGCATGTACATGCTTAGCGCATTGCAGAGAGGCACGTACATCGAGGTCCACCGCCCGAGCGACTCTAAAATCCTGGAAGTGATTCAGTCTCTTCCGTCCGCAAAGGTTTGGATGACTCACGTAAATGAGATTGATGCATGAAACAAGCTCAAATTTTAGCTGTCTCACATATCAGCATGGGCGTCATAAAAGCGGTCGAAGCGGCCGGCGACCTTGGGGCCCCTGGTGGCGTACTCTACGCAGCCATGCAATCCCACGGCGCCAAGCTGAAACAGTTCCAATCGATCATGGACATGCTTACCTCCCCCGGATACCTGATGCTGGAAGTTGACTGCTACCACACCACGCCATGTACCGCGCAAATGAAAGCCAGGCTGGCGCTAGTAATCGCAACAGTCGAACGTTAAAAATCCACAGTTCCCACCATACACACCAGCTCAGCGTTGGTGTGTATTGATGGGCTGCCTGACTGATCTTTGCCCTGCATAGATGAGTAGGCCCATCGAATTTCTACGCCGTCCATCGGCAATCCTTCATGGCCAAGCGCCTCTATAAATCACACATCGTTGGCAAACTCCACTCGGACTGCCACTTGAAATACACTGGAGCAATTAAATGAAGCATCATCTCGAAAGGAACGCTGCACCACTCGTTCACGACAAAACAGAAGAATTATTGGCGCTGCTCGAGGCGCAACCTATGCTCGGCGTAACAATCAAGCAAAGCGAACAAAGAAAAACAATCCAGGAAGAGGGCATTGAGACACTGCTTGGGCTCATCCGCCGGCGTCATTCTCTGCATCTACGTTTTAGTTCGGGCAAGGACTCAACTTCATGTGTCGTATTAATGATCGAGGCGGTGCGTAGAGCTGTAGCCGAAGGGATCACAACTACGCACTACATCAGCAGCAGCAGCACTGGCATTGAGAACCCATTGATGGAAATGCATCTCTTGACCGTTCAAGACGAGATGCGGGAGCATTTCTCTGAGCATGCACTGCCGATCGAGTTATACCTGACCCATCCATCACTGGCCTCGTCTTTCATCGTCACAACGATTGGACGGGGCACGCTTCCGCGGTTTCCGGAAAACAGCAAGGCTCGTCAATGTGCTGCCGACTGGAAATATCTGCCAGCCCAGCGCTTGGCTGCCGAACTGGAAACGCGAGCAATTGCGCAAACCGGCCGAGAAATGGTCACAATAATTGGCTCGCGACTGGGCGAGTCGACCGTGCGTAAAGGTCGGATGGCAAGACGCGGCGAGTCAGCACATGAGCCAATTCGTAGCTCCTCCGGAGAGTTGGTTTTGAGCATTATCGCTAACTGGTCTCTATCCGATGTTTGGGAGACGCTAGAAATGCTGTTGGAGCCTGAAAGTAACCCGTATCAGTCACCGATAACAGCAGAAAGTGTGCATCGGCTGTTCACAATCTACCAAGATGCAAACGATGGTGTTTGTGGCGTCGTGCTGGGTGACGGGGGTAACAAGCAACCGTGCGGGGCACGTACCGGCTGCTCATTTTGTACTTTGACTGGCGCCGAGGATAAGAGCATGGAGAGCATGCTGACGCTTGATCGGAACTCATTTATGAGGCCACTAAACGACTTCCGCAACCTATTGATGACAACACAATTCGATATGGAGTCGCGCGAGATAGTCGGAAGAACTGTCAGCGCAGCTGGTTATATTCAGATACGGCCAGATGTCTACTCATATGAGTTTCGACGATCCATGCTCCGTTACCTATTATCGATGGATGCCAACGAAAGGGACAGAGCGGAGGAAATGGAAGCCGCTATTTTCACCGGTCGCTTGCCTGACACGAAAGAAAACCGACTTATTGCCAGTCCTACTTTCGAGCTGGTCTCCTTACAACAGCTGGCGCTGATTGATTGGCATTGGAGCAACCATTATCAAGCTGTCGAAGCATTTCCTGCCGTGGCCATTTGGTATGAGGTGTACATTTTAGGACGACGTTATTCAATTCCAAAACATGACAAGGCGCCGAAACTGACCATTCCAACTACCCGATGGTTCAAGGTGGGAAAATATGACCACGAAGTCCCGTCAGAAGGAATGCGCAGCTTGGTTGATGAGATGTGGAACCCGTACTTACACCCTGAAAGGCAATTCTCACACTGGGTGATCAATGGCAAGAAAACCACCTGGTTCAACGAGACCGATCAACTCAGTGTTGACGCTGAAAAAGCCTGCGAGTTCATTACCTGCGTATACCCTACGATATCGATTGATTGCAATAATCTGCCGGCATCCGAATCAGCCACCTTCTGGCTGAATCAGGGGATTGTCAGCCTCCCAGCTGGTCACGCTCATAGGTACCAGGAGATCGCGCTTCGCAACCGCTACTTCGCAAACCTTGCACTTCGATTCGATCTTTCTCCAGTCGAGTTAAATCACTACTTGATGCAGAAGTCCATCTCGAATGCTGAGCATGAGAAGCTACTACCACCAGCCCCACAATTAGACATGTTCGAAATTGACAAGTCGTCTTAGCAAAGCCATTCTGGCATCACAACCTATCGCTGACCGCTTCCCGGAGTGACCAACAAGGGGGAGTGTTTAGGAAATAAACTACGTTTTTCTGAACCCTGCTACGGCAGGGTTTTTTTTGGTCCATACCTAGCAGATAGGCATTTTCGACATTCAGCCGCAACCAGTACTAGTTGTTGATTGACAAAATAGGCACGTGTGCCTATTCTGGCATCTCATAGGCACACGTGCCTATTCTCCCACTATCAAATCAAGGACCCATAAAATGCAGAGTTCCGTTTGCCGCGTCTATGTCAACCAGGTTGAGGTCGGTGCTCTGCCTGAACAGGACTACCGCTCCCCTGTTGCCGAGGCCCAACGGGAAGTGAAGAACGAGCGCCGCCTTTATCTCGCGCAGGCGTTCAATCTCATAGGATGCTCATATCGCGTGGCTAAATTGACCGTGTTCTTGTTGCCGTTGCAGCTCTTTTTCAGCGTGGTTGCCGGCTTGCTGTTCGCGCCAAGCATGATGGCGGAACTCCTGGAAGCCATGCGTCACGCTAGCGCCACGGAAGTGATTGCTGCCATGCGAACCCTCGTGCAGATCTGGGTAATTATTACGATCTTTCTTCTTTTTACGGTCGCCATGTTTAGTGGAAATTGGTTCGGTTATATCAACCAATTCACCAAAGCAGTCGGTGAGCGCATCAGCCTGCGAATCAGGGCCATCCTGGAAGTTGCGGCGGACGGTGTCGTGGAGGTAAATATCGGTAAGAGCTGCCGTCGGTGATGGGGAACCGAGAATTGTTCCAGAACATACTTACCAAGCACCGATTGACGCAGGCAGATAGCGCTGCGCTGATCTGCGAGCTGACCCAACGTCCATGCTCCGTTAGGGCAGTGCGTTCCTGGTTGAACGATCCGGACAAACCCAGCTCGCGGTCTTGCCCGGACTGGGCAATCACGGCACTATCCGATGCCTTAAAGCGGCGTGACCACGAACAGGATAGAACTTGAGCGAGCGCCAAATTTCCTTAAGGGCGCTTACCGGTGATTCTGTCGAATCGAGGTAAATGAGCCACACAACCGGCATGTTCGTTGACGCTACTTGCGACAGTTTTACCAGCCTTAAAATCCGATCGCAAGTTGCCATCATTGTCGCTAGCGAAATGAAAAACTTCGACGATGTCCATCCCTGATGAGGACATTGCATCCGCGGCTAGGTCAAGCCACTGCACACGCCATGTGTTGAAAGCAGGAAGCGACGCCAATTCTATGACATCACGAAGAGGCACTGGCCATTCGTATCCAGTAATGCTCACACAGTCCTTCTCAAGATCGACAGAAGTGATATAACCCCGACCGTACTCGGCGATACCTATTTGATATTCCACTTCGGAACCAACACCCATTGCCTCCTCGCATGGCGCACGAACACGGGGCCTGATCGTCAGCGGCATCTTCAATTTACGAGTCATATACAATACTGACTTTCAAGTTCGCCGGCTGCCGGCCGTCGCGGTTTTCCTGGGGAATCGGAAATTTCCCATTCAAAAACTGCGGGATTGTAGGGCGCGTATCATTGTCAATTCCGGGCCAGGCGGCGGCATTTTTTGCAGGTGATTACTCGAACCGACACGCCGGGGGCGTCGGCAAATCCGACACCACTATTCCGCATTCCACCGCACAACGAGTTGCCGGTGACCGGGTGAACAAGGTGGATCGCTCTTACAAACTCGCCGGTGGATTCCCCGCGGCGCATATAATTAATGAGAGGTTGAGCGCCAACGTCAAGGAGCAATCCAAGACCCACTACCAAAGCAAAAACCAAAGCTAAATTCAAATGGTTGACGTATCCAAAGAAAATAACCGCCGTCATGGCTACGCTTACAACAAATGCAATTATGAGGTTTCCCATATTTACCTCGGCTACATTTTCTGAATTTGGACTACTAACAGTTGTGCTAGGGCCCTCTCATCAGGTGTTTTGGCGGCCTGGCAGACAAGAGTCTTCTGACGTGGAGCTTCGGTTAAGGATGCTTCCGCAATTTTCTGTTTTGCAGCGTCACAAGCGGCCTGGCTCTTGTACGCATTCACAGGCATCAAGGCCGTACCGTAATCGACCGCATTGCCCCATTTGACTGAGGTGTAGAGGATCGCCAGTTCCTCTACACCTACCTGTGCTGCGCTTTTAGTTTGTGCCGAAACTGTCATGATGAAGAATATGGCTGTAGTGATGGCAATCTTTGTAATCATGTATTTCCCTCAGGGGGCAAACTCGTTGTCCGACCATCTGACGACCCATGGCCCGTCATGCGGGCCGTCGGATGCTGCTAGGTTTTTTCCTTGGTCATTGGTGGCCGGCCGACGCATCAAAAAAAGATGGTCCAGGTACGGCGGGTTGCACTTGAAATCTGTAGCCAAAATCGTCGTCGTGCAGGACGCCTTCTAGTTCGCCCTTTTTGAGCTTGGCAAGTACGGTTTCGAGCTGGCCGATCACATCTTCCCTTTTACTATGCCGTGTCCCTTGCAGTTCGATCGTAATCTGCTGAAGAGGGTACGCGTGTTTGATCCAATTTTCATTCGACATGATTTTCCTCTGAGGCGCAGGTTAGTTCTGCACCTTTGTGATTTCGATTACCAGTGGTTCGCCGCCTTCTACCGGAAAGGTAAATTTGCCGTGGTCACTGTCGATCAGCATATTCTGGACGAACTGCTGGTGGCTGAAACGCGGAACCTCGATAGGCAACAACGAGCCAGCGCTTAATATTTTGTCCGGGATGTCCAGTTTGTCGCTTATCCAGCTAAGTTCGAAGAGCGTTTTTGCCTCTGCGGCTCGTGCCTTTACTTCCAGCCACCGGCCCGTGGTGAACTCCTGATGGACGCCGTAGCTGCACGACACGGCATCGCACTTGGACACGACGCCAACAGGCAGCTTGTTCAGATGTCGCATGGCGTCAAACTCCACCTTGGGGATACTGCTGGTCTCAACCAAGAGGCGAACGGCAGTCTTCTCCGCGCTGACGGCTGGTTTGCTGTCATCGGCAACGACGACCATTTGCGTGCGCGCCGACGTGCCATACATCCATGACATGTTGACGTTTTAGGTGGCCGCGTGCGCTGTAGCTACAAGGCCCATGGCCAGCGTTGCAAATACGATTATTTTCATGGTTTCTCTTTTGAAGTTCTCTCTCGGCCTGGCACTGCGCCAGATCCTCTCAATGCGTATGGCCCGTCTCGCGGGCCGTGGAGTGCTGCTGGGCGTTTTCCGAGGATAAAACTGCAGTAGGCTGATTAATGGCTAAGAATCATCAATCCACTACACCCTGTAACCTTCGCGAACATATCGGCGCAGGTAGCCCAAAGTTACTTCGAAAGGTACAAGATAAAAGACTGCACACTGGATCGCTTCTTTCAGCCCAAACTTAGCGGCGGCAGCGGCAAATTGGTGATAGCCCATTTATTCTCAAACTAAAACATCGACTCGCCGGCGCGAGCAATTGGTTGGGCCGCCATGAGCGGATGAAGCTCGCGGGCTTCTTGAATAAGACTAGCCAACCGTGGACAGGCAATGGGAGGGGAGAAGGACGGTAAAGCCGCGATTCTTGAAGTAATTGACCAAGAATGCTCGTGCTCGGTTTGGTCATCAGTGCCTATCAACTCGTTCATCTTTTTCCCGATACAGTTACGTCTGCTTGACTACATTCATACCAACAATGGAACCGCGTGCCACTGGGGATCTCTACAGTTGCCTTGATACTATGAGAAAAGGCCACTTGCACCCGCGTTAAATCCGGACAAGTTCTAAAATATGGGGTAAGTGAAGCCTTTGACTGCAATGAAATTTTTCCATACTTCGCCTAGGGAAATATCTCGAATAGCTCTGATAAAAGCGTCCTTTTCGCACTGGATACGATGGTTCTGCTCCGTGCCCTAGTTCAGTAGAAGTATGATATTATTTTTGTGTCGGCCTTCGGCATTGATTCAATTCCACAACATCACTTCACTGTCAACTTTTCAATGTTTCCACATTGAAAATTTTCTCCTTGCGCCTATTCAGGCATTTTTTTATTCAAAAAGTAAGTTTTGCGCTGTGAATAATTCGTAGCGTCCCCCTGTAATTTGGTCGATCAAGTCGCACCCGATCGGCCTCTCTTCATCTATCTACACCTAGCCGCATAGCGGCATTCAACCCAACGGGGGGACACCCCCTGCTTGGTGGTGCTCTTCCCAAATTTTTATGGAAAGCACCGTAAATCCATGCACCGCTCTTCTACAAGCACCACCATCGCCGATGCCGATCGTGCAGCAATGCGTCGCCGTTCACCAGTCACATTGGCATCTTGGAAACGAGATGCTCAGGCGGACGATGACATCCTGAACAGGTCAAAAACAATCCCGCGACCAGACGTAAAAAAGGAACAAATACCACTCACTTTTAACCAGGATGAATGATCAATAGGAGGAAAGATGGCAAACGCATACAAAAAGGAGCAAAACGACAAGAAGCAAACAAAGTTGCTAGCCCAATGCAAAGCGCTTCTTGAACAAGGCCCAGTTGGAAAACAACGGGCGATCAACCTATACGCAAAGTCGGCATGCGTTACTACCGCACAAGCGGAAGTCGCGCTAGGGCTACGCTGACTAACTCCTCCACATATTGGCGATCACCAACAGGTGATCGCCGCTACAATGAACGCATCGAAAGCAAATAGATGAAATTAATGCAAGTAAAATTTAGCTCCACGATCTCCAAAGCTTTGGCTGAAATTTTCATAGCTGAGTTTGATAACGACGAGATTGCTGAAAGCTGGCTGGCGCAAGAATCCAAAGCGCTCAGCTATGTCAGTTGGCTGGAAGGGAAGCATAGTTTGAACGCATTCCGCAATGGATTGGATCGCGAACGCATCCATTTGGAAGCGGACATTGCTTCCGTCCTGATCCATCCAGTTTGTTTTTTGGAGACTTTCACCGATGTACGTGAAAATCCTCCATCCATCATTTTCTTGATGAATAGATACTTGCGAGACAAACCAGATCAAGTAACTTTGAAGAATCAGCTGCTTGCCGAATGCGCTGTTTTGCATGTTGGCCTGTTGCAACTGTACGAACAGATGTGTAATGAAAGGAATAATGGGTAAAACCATGCCAGTCTATCGAACTGAAGCAATACCGGCCAAGTTCAAAAAGAAGAAAATCAACAGCTTAAAAATTAAGAAGATGGACATAATTTCTTCATTCACCTCTACTTTGGCTCCATCAATGGATGATGCCAAGGCCAAGAGTGGACTTGAAAAGAGGACGGCCAAAACGATCTGTTCAAAGTAATTCAATGCCACAAGCACCACTCTATGTCTTCAGGGACTATAGAGTGGGCGCATCACCTTCAGGCATCATGCAAACACCAAGTGGTGGAATCCAAAATAATGACTTGGGCAATCCGATCAACCTTGATTCCGCGTTTATTAGCCTCATCTATTTCGTATCATCTATCCTCGTCGACCAGGCATAGCCTCATTGGAGTAGCGCCGCGCTAGACTTCTCATTGCGCTAGGCCTCGTCGTGCGCGGCCATAGTTGTTACTGTGAATTTCCGTTACTTAGAACGTGGGGTAGTTCCACTATGGATCATTGGCCAATACATAAAGCCACTATCCGAAAAAAGAGGGCAGCGATAATCTAAAACCGATTCGGTATCGGTCTTCTTAATCTCGACGGGTTTGCCTTCGCATCCAGGAAACCGACCAACTTTTGTTGTTCCGAGTAATCTATCATCAGTGCCGATCCAAACCATTCGTTCTATTAATGAAGTTGCGAAGAAAAAAAATACAAGATTTATGAACCAATGGGTTTTTAACCAGTATAAAACTGTCATGACTGTTGCAGAGATTTTCATATTGTTCGGATTTTCATATTGTTTGGTTACTTGGGCGCTTCCACGGCGCGTTTTCGTCGATCAGATACCGCATAACAAGACATTGAAAGTTGGCTTGTTCAAAGGTGCTTCGAACTGAACCTTTGCCGTCAATGACAAACTCTTTCCAATCATGCGGAAAAGAATACTACGGTTGATACTAATATTGCGATCAGTGCAAAAATATATTTCGAAATTGTTATCCTCGTTTTACTCAGGCCAAAGCCAATTTGAAGCGCCTACAGCCGCTTCTTTTCACCGTTAACTGGGCGATGCCCCACTTCCCAACCGTTGAGCTTTTGGACAAGCCGGCTCAATCCTTTACCAAATAGTGTGAGCCAAAGCGTAGAATACCAAGGCAAGCAACAATTGCAAACGAGAAACTTGAGAAAAATGAGTAATTTCTCATGTTTTTATCGCGGGCATACCTGCGCAACGCTATCAGGAGTATCACGCCCCCAACTGTCAGTCTGGTCGAAAGTATCCTCTTCTGTGTTTCTCATGGTGGTTTGGACGCTCGCATGTCCCAACGAGATAGCCACCGTGCGCAGGTCTTGGCCCATGATCAGCGAGGTCATCGCAAACGTTTGCCTGAGCCAGTGAGCCGATACCTTTTCAAGATGCGCCGCGGTTTCATTCTCGGCCGCCAGTTCCATCAGCTTAACCACATCACGGATACGCCCTTAAGAATGCCATGCAATCCTCGACGGCTTCCAACGTCGAGCCATTCGCCTAACACGCGCCTGTCCGATACTATCTAGATTCGTTTGCAGACTTCATTTTTTCTTGGTCTGCCATGAGAGCACCAGGCCTAGCGATTCGCAACCAGGCAGGACAGTGGTTCGAGGCCGAACGCACTGCGGTACGCGGTAATCGCTTCGGCGAAGGCCACAGTCACTGGTACCGTGCACTACTTGCCGCCCTTGGCCGTTCCACCCTCGAAGGTCATCGCCCTATAGATTTTGCCACTCTTTGGGTTATACAAGTATGCGACTGCCCCCATATTGGCGTCGATAAGCTCGGACAAATCAAAATAGAACGATCGCGCAGGAATGTCTGATAATCCTTTTCCGTTACTAACGTAAGCTGATGTGGCTGCGGTTCCGATGGCCTATCCTGCACTTGCCAGCAGCCACTTCTTCCCGCGTTTCCCGTTCCGCCAGTACGCTTTCCTTGATTCGCAGTTCGTAAAATTGTTCAACAATGCCATTGTTGCTGGTAATTCGTCTATAGTCATGCATCAACGAAAATGTGAAAGAGGAGGGCGCTCCCTTCCTTTCTGGTCAAGGGAACCGAATGACGATCTATGAACTAATTAAACACCTATTGCCAGAAGGTACCGACGCTTTTGATTCGATGCAGGAAGAGCACGTAGAGTTGCCGGCAATCGATTGGAAAAAATGCCCAACCTGGCCCATCGACTTGTTCGCGCTCGTCGGCTCAATTATCGAGAGGTCCGGCTGCTATACACTGGCAAGTCCTAACCGCAAGCAGCTTGAAGAACACAAAGCTTACCTTGCTGAGATCGCTCTCGAGGCGCAACGTTGGAATGCCAATAGCAGTGAAGTACCAGAGTCGGTAAACAACCTGTGGTGGATACTCACGCTGATCTATCCTGACGTACACATGCACGAAATAGCCAGCGAGCCTGATTTGGTCAAAGCCCTCTTGAGCCTTTTCGCCATTGCCGACGAAGCATGTATTGGTATGGGCTGGGACGTGGATCCAGCTAACGCGCCCCAACACCAGTTTTCCTCGATCACTTTTGCTGCGCTCACCAAAGCGGATCAGGCGCTGGCATTACCCCACCTCCCGCATTCACTTTGCGTGATAGTATCGCCTGATAGTGCAGTGGTCCTGCCCAAGTCGATTAATTCGGCCGTGGGTTGCACGATCCGCAGTCTCTCGCATTATTTGGCCCTGCTGGCTCCAAGCTCGGTTTTAAATTCTTCCTGGATACTCTCGAGTAAGAAACCGCCGGCTACCGCCGCGGCAGATCCCACAGCGCCCTATGACATGCGCTTGTTGCTGATCCCGTTTCCATTTACGATTCATGCAGACAGCTTCAAACTCAGTTCCCCCCGCATGACCCTGGGCGCCAACCATATCCCTGCCTACTTCGAACTGGTGGCGAGCTGGCTCAACCGGAATGGCAAGCAGCTGACGGGCGAGCTCTTAGCCCGCGAACTCATCATCCCACTCATTCAACAAGCGATTGCGGAAACGGGCGCCGCCCCCAATGGAATCATTCTCCCAGAATGTGCGTTAACGACAGCACTGGCGGGAGAGCTTGTGGATGCGCTCAAAGACAGCGGTATCGACTTTCTCATCACTGGCGTGCTTGATACCGTTGAGGACGGCACGCACTATAACCGTGCGCTGACGTTCGCTTTCCAGGAAGGAGAGGAGGCCACCATTGCCGAGCAGAACAAACATCATCGCTGGCGCCTCGATCGCGGGCAAACCGAGCGGTACGCTTTGCACTTCGACCCGGATCCGAACAACGATAAGTGGTGGGAAGACATCGACGTGAGCCAGCGCAAATTACCTTTTTTGGCGCTACACAAGGACATGTCGCTGGCGACCCTCATTTGTGAAGATCTCGCGCGCACGGATCCTGCCATGACCGCCATCCGTGCGGTCGGCCCCAACTTAGTGGTAGCATTGCTCATGGATGGGCCACAGTTGGCAGTGCGCTGGCCTGGCCGTTACGCGACCGTGCTCGCTGAAGACCCCGGTTCAGCAGTCTTATCTTTTACCTGCGCTGCGATGGTGGATCGTTCAAACTGGCTTCAAGCAATACCGGCGAGGGCCGTTGGTTTGTGGAGGGATGGCGCAGGCCGTACACAGGAGATTGGTTTAGCCCCTGGGAGTCTTGGCGTGTTACTGACCTTGCAATCGAAGAAGAAGCACCAAAATACACTGGACAATCGGTCCGATAATTCCTTGTCACGACAGCTGACGTTGCGCACGGTCGTACCTCTTTTTCTTGCTGATGTACCTAATTGGTTATAGACTGGACTTATTATGGCCAACACTCAAAACAAAAAAATTAGCAGAGCGCGTCGGATCATGGCGGCAGCGTCTGGTGTTGCTCAGCAAACAGCCGCGGCAAAGGACCATCTGGTCGACCTTCAGTTTGTTGTGCATTCCGGCAGCCGGAAACCGTTTGCCGAGGAAGCGCCGGTTGTTGAGGCGGCACAACAAGCGGCGCAAGTGGTTGCCGAGAAATACGGCAAACCACCTGGTGCAGCCATGTTTAGAGACACTGGCAAGGTTTCTGCAGCGACGCCGGTTCATCCGCAGGCGGTGGACTTGGCACGTGCGGCTATTTCGAGGTTGACGGGCGTGCCTTATAAACCAAAGATGTCGGCGGCTCAGGCTGCGGTAGAGGAACTTAACAGTCAAGCGGCAGCCAAAGCCATGCTCAATGTCGCGAGGATGAGACGTCGCCTGGAGCAATCCCAAGCGGGGCCCGCGGTGCTTGAATCGCTGCGCCGGCTGGGTATCAACGTGTGAACCGGTGATAGAAGCTTCGAGCGCATTGAAAAACGGCCATTTGGTCGTTTTTTTTGGGCATCCTCCTTGCCTGATAATCCGTATTATCAATAAAGCGTTTATAATGAATTACGCGTGAAACAGCCTTCGCCCGATGTCAAAAAGTTACTTTTTGCTGTTTTTCTGTACCAATCTTTACCTGGATGCACAGGCTTTCCCATTCCTCCCAATTGCTCCCTCCCTTGACGATGACCAACCAGCACCCACTACCTGCGTTTCATGCACTCACCGCCGACGACCTACGCGCCAGTGGCTATGCCGCGCTCCTGCGCGATGTGTCACCCACCAGCTATCTCGACGTGCACGCGGCGCTTTCTGCAGCGCGCAAGGCGCACGCGCAGACTGCACATGCCAGTGCCTTCAGTTTCCTCGACGCGATCATGTCGATGATGCTCACGCCAGAGACCCCAGCAGAGCCGTTCAAGCCGGTGATTGAATGGGGCAACCAGCGTACCGCCATCCCGGACGACTTTCGCGACTATGTGGACCTTCTGGCTACCCTCAGCGACGAGGCCGCACATCGTCTGCTGCGGGCCAGATCGGCCGACCTGGTCTGGCTGCTCGACAGAAAACGCGGTGTGCGCTACGCCATCCAGGCCATAGAAGCGTATCGGCAGCTGCCGGCACAACCAGCCACCTGGATTGAAGGTGAACGCAGCAACTGGATGCGCGCCTTACAGTTGGCCGCCAGCCTGGGTAAAGCGGGCGCCGCACACATCGCAGCGATGGAAGCGGAGCTGTTGCACGCTTTCAACGAGGCGCAGGACGATGGCGAGAATCGCAATGCGCCGCATTGGTTCTCGTATGCCCTGTACCGCAACAATCTGGCCAGGCCCCAGGCACGCCAGCTGGTAGAAAAGCTAACGACCATGGGGCGCAACAGGAGCGCCGCTGGGGACCTGCCTGGTGCCCGTGGCTCCTATGAACGCGCCGGGCGGTGGTACAACAAAGCAGCCGACGGCAACAACGCCGTGGAGATGACGGTGGCGATGGCACAATCTTGGGCAGACGAAGCCCAACAGCGGCTGCAAGGCCCTACCCCATCGAGCGTCGTCGCTGCAAGTGGCTACGAGAAGGCGATCCAGTTGCTGCGCTCGGTGCCAGCAAAGGGGCGAACAGTACGCAATATCGCTCACCGGATTGACTTTCTGCGGCAAGCGATGAATGCAGCCGGCGAGCAGGCCATCGGCGAGATGCACATCATCACCACCAAAGGACCGGATGTACGAGCGCACATCGCCGAGGTGCGGCAGGCGGTGAAAGGAAAAACAGCGGTCGATGCCCTCCTCCACCTCACCTCCATTTATCACCGGCCCGCCATCGCAGAGCATCGCGCGAGCGCCGAACAGCGTGTACAGGAATCCCCGATTTCGGCCCTCTTCAGAACCACGCTCATGTCGCCCGATGGAAGAGTCATCGCGGCACGTCCCGGTGCCAGCGTGGACGATACCGCCGACATGCAAGAGGCCGCGCTGTTGGCCAGTATGGTCGATTACTTCGCACAGACGACCATGCCAAAGGTGGCGTTTCTCATCCTGCATGCCCTCGATGAGGTACGCTTTGAACATGCCCTCACACTGGATGATTTTGTGGCCCTGGCCCGCAACTCGCCGCTGGTGCCACCCGAGCGTGCCTATCTGTTCGGCAAAGGACTCTATGCCGGGTACAGCCTGGACTTCACTACAGCGCTGCATATACTGGTGCCGCAGATTGAAGACCTGGTGCGCTTTCATCTGCAAAATGCAGGCGAACATACGGCGACGTTTATCGACGGCATCAGCGATGAGATGGGGCTATCGTCTTTGATCGGACGCGAGAAGATGGTGCCCGTATTTGGGGAAGACCATACCTTCGAAGTGCGCGCGCTTTTTTGTGATCGGCACGGGCCCAATTTACGCAACCTGCTGGCGCATGGTCTGCTGTCCGATGGCGCTTGCCAATCGAACGCCTCGGTCTATGCCTGGTTTTTTGCCTTACGCACCGTCTTCGCTGGATTCTGGAACGCGCATCGCCCTGCACAAGAGGAGAACCATCCAGAGCGAAACGCCCCCCACCCTCAAGATGATGTGAAGAAGACAGCACCATGACCCAGAACACGCATGTCGTCCTCACCCCCATCACCTACACCCGTGCCGATTACACGGCGTTGCGCGCGCACGTGCTCAAGATTCCTCTCGCACGTATCGCCGACCTGTATTACAGCGAAGACAGTCCGCAGCTGGCGCACGGCCTCGAGCGTTATCTCATCGACATGCGCAACGACCTGATTGAACGCGCCATCGTTAACAACCCCGCATTTGCAGACATTTTAAAGGGTGCGCGACAAGGGGGAGCTGTCACAACGAAGGCCCTCGACATTCTGGTGAAGGCTGCCGATGTGCCGGTAGCCCAACCGCAACTGCACCAGCCGGTCGCACAGTGGTTTCGGCCGAAAACGGCCGCCGTGCTGCGCGATGAAGGCATTGTTCAGTTAGCCGACTTGCTCGCGTTCATCAAACGCCGGGGACCAGGCTGGTGGCGCTCTGTTCCGCGGATCGGGGCAAAACGCGCCGACGTTATCGCCAGCTGGCTACGCCAGCACAGCACGTCCTTGGGGGAGCTGTCACTCCAGCAATTCTCCGTAGAGGTTCCTGCGATCGCCGTGGTGCTCGATCCCCAATATGCAGACCAGCTGGCACCGCTCGGTCGCTTCGCCGTGCCCAGTAAGTACGATGGCTCTGCTGGCATCAACAGGAACAGCAAATTTTGCTTCATTACGGCAGACAACGACCTGCGCGCCGTCGAGTGTTACCTCGCCCGCTTCGAAGACAAAGCGCATACGTTCCGCGCCTATCGCAAAGAGCTCGAGCGCTTTCTGTTATGGGCCATCATGGTGCAACAAAAACCCATGTCCTCGTTGCTGGCCGACGACTGCGAAGCCTACAAACTGTTTTTGCAAGCCCCCTCCCCTGATTTTGTCGGCGACAAAGCGGCGCGGTTCACCGACCGCTGGCGCCCGTTCACCAAGACGCCGATGACTGCCAAGTCACAAAAGCAAGCGATCATCATCTTGAGAGCCGCATTCGACTATTTTGTTCGCGTCCGCTATTTGGGGGGGAATCCCTGGTCCGCAGTCACCGACCCGAAAGTAACGGAGGAAGTGCACGAGATGCAAATAGAAAAAGCCTTGAGTGAAGAGTTTTGGCAACTCGTTATCACCCAGCTCGAGCAGCGTGCCAGCGTGCCGGAACATAGCCAGGACCGCGCAGCGCTTGCTGCGATACTCCTCCTCGGTGATTCCGGATTGCGGCGCGAGGAAGCTGCCGGCAGCCTCCGCTCGGCGCTCAAACCGAGTCCCTGGTCGGTCAACGTCTCCACCTTGCGCGTGGTGGGCAAACGGAACAAAAAAAGGGACGTCCCCGTCAGTGACAGGACCCTTGACGCGCTACGCGCACACTGGGCGGATCGCCAGCTTGATTTTGACCATCCCCCGCTCGCGGCCGGTAACGTCCTGCCAAGCGACGACATAGCGCTCGTTGGACCCTTAGTCGTACCGCGCCACCTGGCAGCCATCGAGCGCCATGAGGAACAAACCGGCAATGGCTACACGGCCGATGGCCTGTACAAGCTCACCAGGTCTGCCCTCAAGCGGCTCAAGCAGGCGCTACTCGAAAACGGCATCAGCCCACGCGATTTTGCGCAGTTGGAAACAACGACGCCCCATGCTTTTCGCCACACGTTCGGCACCTTATCGGTGGCGGCAGGTATGCCGCTGGACGTGGCGCAAGGCATACTGGGCCACGTCAGCGCCGCAACGACGTCGATCTATGTACGGTCCAAAGATAAGCGGATTGCCGAGGAGGCCGCAAAATATTTCATGCAACAAAAGGACAAGAATCACGGCTCGTAAACAGGGTGAAGGCCATATCCAATTAGCGAATTGCGCGCATGAGCATGGAAGGAGCGCCGCGCAAGAGCGTAATGTAGTGGTGGGGATTGTCGTCTTGGGTGCCGACGGCGCCGAAGTTCGCTTCTAGCAGGTGCGCCTCGTTCGCAGCGATGTCCCCCTAGATGCGACTTTGGCCTAGCAGCTGCAAGGAACGGTGCCAGCCAGCCCAGAGCCTTTACTGGGCCAACAGGCGGCGCAGTCGAGCATCTTGCGGTACGCCACGATCGCCATGTGGCCGAAGTGGGTGCCCCAGCGTTTCTCCTGCAGCCAGCTTAGGTCCGCCACGTGAGCGCATAGGGCATGGTTCTAAATGGTGCCGGCCAATTGGGCCAGCACCTAGACATCACTGGCGGAAAAGTGCGCGGGCGTGATGGCGCCTTCATCGCTCCATTCGATCTTTCGCCTATCAATGGGAGGAATGCTTCCTCTGGCACCAAGCGCTTCGAACAGATGCCGGCATGTAGCTCGAGGACGCGAGCGGCGGCACCGTCGATCCCGTCCTTGGCCTACCCAAACACCTTGATCAGCTCATACCAGTCGGCATCGCGGAGTTAAGAATTTGCCTGATCGATCGGAGGCAGGTATTCCGGCTCGGTCGTGTCGTGCGCCAAACGGGCTTCATGTTCCGTCGCCATATCAGGAAGCGCCTGAGCCAGCTCGCGAACCTGCGAAGCTTTCAACCAACGGCCGGCCTCACTGCAACCGACCCAAACCCGCTCGCCTTCGATCTTTTTCGAGTCGCTGGTATCGACAATATCGAAGCCAACGCACTCCACGGTCGAGTGCTCAATGTACTTGTCATGTTCGTTCATGGTCGATTTCCTTTACTTCAGTGAGCAGATCGGCGCGATGTTTTCCAACTGCTCGATGCTCAAGAAACGGGTAAGGTTCAGCGCGGCAGTAATGCGCCGGGCCATCTCATACCGCTCGGCCTCTGACATGCTGTAACTGTAGGCTGTCGTCGCCACGCCTCCATCATGGTCGCCGAAGCGGATCCCCCAGCCCTTGTAGCCGCTGTTCTGCGTGTACGTGCGTCCTTCAAACATGGCTGCGATTTCCTCTACGAGTTAAATGCTCAGGACTTCTTCAAATTTTTATTCCTAGCAGGGCGTGCCTGCGCCGCATGTAATAATTCTTGAACACGGCTCCAGCCAGCATCGCTCATATGGACAGGACCCCGTTCATCTAAGCGCCGAATTTTATCTGCCCGAATTTTTTCCGGGTGAGCTCGCTTAGATTCATCAGGGCGACGCGCACGCGAGTCCGTACTGACCACACTAATAACGTCTTCACGCGAACCAGATCCATAAATCCAGCATTCGAAAGAACAGGGCCGCCGTGGTAACGGCGGCAGTGGTCCAGGATGTCGTCGCGCTCTGCAGCAGGGAGAAGTTGGAGGAGATCACGCACGTTGTAATCATGCAATGCGGACAAGTGAATAAACGCGCATCCGAATTTGTAAACTGATGCGGTCCAACCTTGCAGCTGTTGGGCAAGATCCACCATATTCCGATCAGTCACGATTTGCCGTCCAACTTTCCATTTTTTGCCGTTAACAGAATCTGCAATCAACTGAGTTCTAATGTGACTTGGTTGTGCAAGCAGGAAGATCACTCGCACCATCGAATCGAGCTCCTGGCGCAATACCGCAATCATAGGCCCGTAGAGGTTGTGAGCGGCCAGCAAGGACATCGCCCTCAAGTGATCAGAGGAGCGATGACGCACTTGCCTATCGAATATCTGAAGATCGGACATTGATTTCCTCTACGCCACTGTGGCATTGTTGTGATCGCCAAGCCAGCCCCAACGCTCAGGTTCGCCTTCATGGGCAAGCATCCAGGACCAGCCAGTCTCTCCAGTGTCAGGGCCGTTGCTGTTCAACTGCACAAAGGCGGTACCGCCGACGTTGTCGATGATGAAGAGGCCGACGTGACAGAAACCCGGTGCCTCCCGCTTGATGCTTCCTTCGCGGCCATCAATGTGCTTTACGCACTTCCCTGTCCAACCCATTTCGCGACTCATTTGGTAATTTCCTTGCGCCAGGCTCGCTCGATCGCCCAAATCAATTCGTTGAGATCTGGCCCGTGTGTCACTACCCTTGGTTCACTACCGAGATCAATAAGGTAGTCCCGATTGTCGCCCTTGACAGAAAAATATATATCACCGTCCGACTTCCGGTAACTAACTTTGCTTCCGTCGAGGTTGTTATTAGTTGCCATGCCTATTCCTCGAACTTCAGTAGTTCACGTGGTGCATGGGAATGCCTTCCGCTTCGTCGGCGGCATTGCAAATACCGGTAGTCAAAGCACCGACCAAGAACGCAATAAGTGTCAAATTTCGTTTCAAGATGTTTTCCCTATCGCTTAGAAGCACCTCGGGCCTTCTCGGCCGCATTCTTAGCGTCGTCGCCTACAGTACCGATACATGCAACCTTCGCCCCTTCGGTTGAGGTCAACCACGACGTACACTGTGAGTCGTTCCACAACTTCGCCGCCAACAGACCCACACCTACGACGATAAGCAGGACAATCACCCTCTCGCGGCGCTTTGGTATGTTGAACTGCTTCATACCTAAAAACTCTGGTCGTTTGCTCATGGCGGTTTCCTTGGATTATCGCGTGTTGCTACCGGCTTCTAAGCACAACGCAGAGAAGTCCTGCCGCGCTGATCATCATTCCCACGATACCCACAATGCCAGGCAAAGTATCTGCCGAAGGAAGGCCGAAATCGATCGACAAGCTTGGCGAGTTCGTCCCACTTAAAGTAGTTGACCACTGCTACATAGATGCCAAGCACGGCAAGTGCCGGTCCAGGTAAAAAGTAATTTGAAAAGAATTCGCCCATGATTTTCCCTGTTAGCGCCAGTTTGTTCCCGCGTAATATCTAAAGCCCCATTCCTTCGCCAGAGCTTCCCAGATGACGCCGCCGTTGTCGAAGTAGGAGTGAACTTCTTTCGCTGGCTGGAAGTCCATTTTCAGTACGGCCATGCAATCGTCAAAGAGGTCAAAGTCCAGGCGGCGCAAATCGCTCAGGTCGAACGGGAAGCGTTCGCCGTTGTACAAATTCAGCAGGAAGCGAGCGACCACGGACGACTGGCCAGTGTCACGTTGTGCGATCGGAAGCAAACGACGGAGAGCTGCTTCGCCCTCCATTCGAATCGCCGGCAATTCGGCTTGCCGCTGGTCGATCTCGCGGCGCAGAGCGTTCATGACAACCTTGGTACGGGCCTATGCCTCGGGGGCTGGTTTGCGCATTGGTGAGCCTTTATTTTCCATGTTCTTTTCCTCGATCAATCGCGGCACGCTGCCAGGGCAGCATCGTCCGCAGATACACCATTTGCAATTGCCATCGCACGGTAGTTCTTGTGCAGCTCGTGGCCACCGTCATGCACGTCGTTCTTCAACTCTCCGCGCATGTACCGCAGACGCACCGTCAGATTATGGTCGGCGCCGCGCATCAAGAAGCCCGCACACATCGCTGGCTTTTTGCTCCGCGCTTCGTGGCATCCAAACGTATGTTCCGCCATATCGTAGGCCGTGCCAGCCGAATGACGGAACGCCTCCGCTGGAAACTCGCCGGTCGCGTCGACCCGCCATGGACACTTGGGGCATGGTTGCTTTCGATAGCAGCCCTTCCCGCCTTCAACCGTTACAACTTGGTTATTGGCGTCGGCCGGTCGAACGCGCGTGATCCTGGTCATGTCATTGCGCATGGCGCTCTTTCCTGGCTGATTATTTGTTGTCCACGACGATACTCAGGTCGCGGTGCGGCCACCATGGCAGGCCACCTCCGTTTTTCCAGTCGCTGTAGCCGATGCAGCGCCCTTGACTGTTGCAGATTGGCTTGCGACGCTGTCGGGTGGTCTCACTATTCGCAGTGCTGGTGGTATTCATGTTTATGGTCTTTCCTCTACTATTCAACCATCGCTGCTTTGATGGCGGTTCCTGCCTTTTTGATCGCCTTCAACGCGTTTTCCAATGTTAGATTGCGGTGGAGTCGACGATAGTCTTCGCCATCTCAATCGCCACATTGATTGCAGCTTGTTCAATCGCGTTGAAGGCCATCTCACTCGATTCCTCCACTGTCATTGGAACAAGCCCGTTGTGGCGCACGTAATCGCCAACTGGTCCCCACTTCCCGTCACGGTCAAATGTTTTTTGGCGACACGCCGTAAAGAATGTGTGTAGATGTCTTTAGAGCGCCCATGCGCATTTGTTCGTCGGTACTCTCCTCCTCCCACGATAACGACGCGAGTCGAAATCCCCCTTGCCGCAGACGGTATAGCACTTCAGTTGCAAATTTAATATCCATTTCGTTTTCCAGGCTTAGTGTTACCGGCAAGCCGACCGGTGCGGTGCGCCTTGGGCGCCGGGAATTTTCATCTCTAACCCGCTTTGTTACTGACGCTGGCCCACTCAGTGTGGAGCAGTCCAAGAATTGGCAAAACACCGTGGAAAATCACAGTTCCACTATGCTCGGTCCGGGCTTGTTCCGTGATTGCCAGTTTTCTTGCAGCGGTAATCTCCGACTGCACTTTAGACAAAGCAAACTCGTTTGCTGCGATCAACGCGATTGGTCGCTTGTTCTCAGTATGGAAGAGCGCCTCCATGAGACTGCTTGAGGTTTTGTTCGCGAACTCAACTATGACTCGCATAGTGCGTACTGCACCCTTATGGGGGTTGTTTTCAAAAGTCCGGATCAGTTCAAGAGCCTGCTCCGCCAGGTAAAGCAGCTGCGCCACTTGATCCATCACTACCAGCGACTCATCACCAAAATTTTTGCGTGTCAGTTGCATTGATTTTTCCATCCTATTGTTCGCTCACGAACTTGAGTGTTCGACGCAGATATTCAAAGCCCTTGATGGTCACGGGCACTTCGTGAAGAATGTCGCCATTCTCGGCCAGCACATCAACCCACTGTGAGGCGTCTCCGTCTGCGATGCCGTCAACCAATTGGAGAAGGCGCAGTGTGCGCGCACAGCCCTCGTAAGGGTCGCCAGGAAACGTTATGCCAGTAAAGTGGCGCAACTCATCACGGACGATGCGAGCGGGCCGTAGCGCGTGCGCTGTGGCCTGCAATGTCTCCTGCCAGCCCGTCGTCCTCAACATCATCATTTGTATGGAATTTCCCTAGTCGGTAATTGCACGCAACCTGGCGAGCGCATCTTCCACCACATACTCCGGTACGGTCTCGATTCGCTTTGCCTTTCTTGCTTCCAAATCCAACATGCGAATCTGATTGACCAAAGCCACACCTTGCGTCTTCGTGCCGGCACCGCTCAGGGAAGCTGCAAAGCCCGCATGCCGTGCGAAGTCGCCGCCTTGTGTTATTGGCGCAACCAAGACCACCCCCAGCACGTTGAATGCGCTTGTGGACAGCACTAAGGCAGGCCGCATACCTCTTTGCTCGTGTCCTTCGGTTGGATCGAGGCTGACCATGACAATGTCGCCGCGTCCGAATTTACTACGGCTCACCACGCTTCACGCCCCACCGGCTTGAGTTGGGACCATAATGCTATATTGACCGGTTCCGCCGCTGAAAGGTCACATTGCGCCACTAAGTCAGCCAAGGAATACGACGGGCGAGCAGCTTTCAGCAGCACGCCTTCGGGCTGCACATTGACGCTGAGCTTATCGCCCAAATTCACCTTGAGCATGCCTAGCAACTCGGTAGGCAAACGTACTGCTGCGCTATTGCCCCATTTCTGAACTGATAATTCCATAAAGCCTCCTAATGTAGATACATTGTAGATTCGCTCAATGGGCCATGTCAAGCTCATTGTTTATACAATGTATCACCAAAATCGACTTACAGTACGTGCGCAAAAGCCTGCCGCAACTTTTTCTTGTCCACCTCCAGGTATGGGTCCACATGTTCTAGATCGGCATGACCCAGCAAAAGTTGAAGGCTCTCCAGCGAATGTCCCTGGTCGAGTAGCCGGACTGCCATCGTGCGCCGCACGGTTCTTGCTACTGCCGCCCTTAATGCCCGCGTCCCGATACAGCTTAGTCACATGGGCCTGCAAGGCGTCACAGGCCACGTAATCGATTTCTTCGCCCGCCTGATTGATTCGGCGTTTTCGTTTCATACTATATTTGTGCCCTTTGAAGGTCAGCACCAGTTTGCTATCGGCTCGCAGGCCACGATATCGCTGGGGGTCGTCGCTCATACGCCAACGACGTTCGATCCTGTAGGTTAAGTAGCATTCCAACGCCTCGAAGAGCGCCCGGTTAGTGGGATAGATGCACCGCTGGCTGCATCCCTTTGTGACAGCAGCTCGAAGTGAGACTTCCTGCCTGATCGCTCCAGATGGAAACAGCACGTCCTGAACTTCGATTTGAGCAATTTCATTCACCCTCATCCCGCACATGATCCCCAGCAAAAGAACGAGGGTATCGCGCTCGGGATCGCGACTGATGGCTGCTGTGACGCGGAGTAAGTGCCGGTACTGGCCCGGACGTAAGACGGTGGCTTGTGCCATGCTTATCCTCTGAATAGATGTCGAAAAGTGCTGCGATACCTGTCGCCGCTGGGATGGGAACACATCAACCTGACCGAGGACTATGTTTGGCCGCAGAGCCGGAACGTTGAAGAGGGAAAATTCCGTCCGCTTCGGACTGGAGGAAATCCTTAACATACTATTTTTTCCGAATTCTGTGGGCACCCCTCCTATGGGCCACCGATCCCAAAGTGGCCTTTCACCGCTGGCATGAAAAAGACGCGTATGAGGAAGGCCTCAACTTCAGCGCCAAGACTATCGCGGTTTACACATCGATGTGGGCGATATTCATTGCCCACCTGCGGACGTTCCGCGGCAAAAGCGTAGTGCTGGCCAATGAAGAAGATATCCCTCACTTCCTGGATCGGGCTCATATATGCAAACGCGTCGAAGCGCGTCAGCGCCATGCGCTGCTGCTGCGGCGCGCTTACGCCGCCTTGCAGCAAGCCGATCCTGATTTCGTCAATCCGACCGAGGTGACCTTTCGCCCAGCAACCCCGCCTGCGGACGAAGAGCCGATGCCCTTTCTGCTCCCAGCTGAACGGGTACGCGTGTTTGCCTTGCTATGCGATACCCGCGATCCGCAGGATCAGGAGAACTTGGTGCGCATCCTCGCAAGGCGATGTGTGCGTTGATGCTGGGCGCCGGGTTTAAGCCTGGCCAAGCCAACATAACCTCAGTTAATTGTGTAGGACATGGGCGCAAACGGGTTATGGTTGCGCCACAATACGGTATCATGACGTCGCACCGGACCCTGGTGCATCCGGCCGCCTAGCCGGCGATTGCCCGGCGATTGCCCGGCGATTGACCGGTGGCTGACGTTGAGCGGGAGCGAAGGATTGATGTTTCCCGGCGCGCCCTCGGACAAGGAGCATCCGGTCGGCTATGCACGAGCATTCATCGGTGCGAAAAAACTGCTGGCGGACCTGGGGACAATGGCTGGCGGCGAACGGGTCAGTCCGCAAACCCTGCGCAACTCCTACGGCGCCAACCTGCTCGAGGATGGAATGGGCCTGGACGCAGTGCGGGAATACATGGGCTACTCCAGACTAGAGTTATCCCGGCGCTTCTCACATGCCCATGTGGCATGGTGCCACCGTTCCGGACTACAGCAAAGCACAGTAAAATCGGCATCCAGCAACAATCTGGACAATGCTCCACCACCCTCTTCTGAAAGCTGCCACGATGCATCCGATTAATCCAACGGCAGAACAACGTATCTTCGAGCTGGAAAGTGCCCTTGCAAAAGCGGTCGACTATTTGCGCTCATTGCCATTGAATCCTTCGAACCACCACGCCGCGGCGGCGGCAGACCAGGTCCTGCAACAATCTGCCCTGGCGGTACAAATGCTCTCGGGAACGGCGATGGCATCGGCCGGTGTGCCACTGCTGCGCGCCACGCTGCAAGGCAATCAGCTCGCCGTGCAAACAGCCGATCCAGGCACAGTGCCGGCCGCCTTTCGGGAACAGCATGCAGCGCAGCTGCGCGCGGCACTCATTCGCGGCATCACCATTGACCTGTCAGGCACGTAGAACTCAAGGTATTTTCTAGTACTAGCATGCTGTTGAACATGCGGGCGAGCCAAGGCAGCAAAGCTGGCGCCGCAGCAAATCCTGCGCCGCATCTAGCGGGGCGCCAGGCTGAACTGCTCGACGAAGGCGGCCAGTGCCTCAATGGTTGGTTCACCCCAGAGTTCCTGGGCGTACCAGTTGGTAAAAAGCGAGCGGGCCAGGACGTTCTCGACGCCGCGGTCCAGATTGACAGCCGTGTTCGTATTCTGATCCTTGAAGCGCTCGAAAATGGCGCTGCGGTCGGCGTTATCAAATTCGTTGTACAGGTCATACGCGTCCTGCGCCCGCGCCGCGAGGAATTTCTCCAATACCGTCGTTCCGCTATTTTTCTTGGCGACGCTATTTTTTGCTGCGCTGCTTCTGAGCTGCAGGTTTTTCGCCGCATCGGCGCCCTGTTTCAACGTCCAGCGGAAATACGCGGCCGGAGAATCCAGTGGCGCACTACTCTTGTGATCAATCCGCGCCTGAACGAAGGCCACGGCGCTACGGATCTTGTCATCGCCATGCTGTGCCATCACATCTGCCGCGTCGACCTGGCTCAGGCCAAATTTCATGATGCTGCCCATCAGTTCCAGATCGATGACGGGTGGTGCCGCAAAGCCAAGCTGCGGCTGCTTGGTGTGCTCGACGCGGAACTGCAGACGCTCGACGCGACGGCCGACACGGTGTTCGATCAGCTCGACTTGGATATCGGTAAGGGCATTGATCTCGGCCATCGCCGGCCGAATGACATCGCGCTTGAAATATTTATATTGCGGCGGCGGCGCATCCTCGGACACGGGATTACCAGTCAGCGCGCCATACCAATGCTCATACGTCTGGATCAGCGTGACCTTAGAGGGATTGGTGGCATAGCGGCGGCAAATTTCATACAGTGCCAGGGAAGAGCCAGAACGCAGCAAGCCCTGATAGAAAATACTGAAGCGGGTGTAGGTTCCCGGAGCCATAACCAGCTCATGCACTTCCGGTGGAAACGCAAAACCAAACCAGACCTGCCCGGAATGTTTTTTCAAGCCCATCGGATTGACCAGCGTGACTGAAGCGACCAGGCGCTCGGACGTCCACTGGCGGTCATTTTCCATCAGCAGCTTGATGTTCTGCATCTCTTCGAGCTGAGCCTTCAGGAACTCGGTGTCCTTGCTGTCATACGCAGCATCGCGTGCCAGATCTGCCAAGCGAATCCAGAAGTATTTTTTTGACGCGGGCGTATCGATCGGCGAATTGACGCCCGTAACCTTCAGCTGCTGGGCATGGTACATCATAACGTTAAACACCTTACGGGTGAGCAAAGACATCTTGCCTTCACGCACGCGCAAGCCAATCGCATCATTCGTCTTGCGAAATTCCATCGATGGTAATGTCAGTTCGCCATTCTTGGCTGCCTTGGGTTTTCTCGTTGCCACGCCGATCCTCTTTCATCGAGAAAGCATGCCTTCACATGCCCATACTCGCCTTTACATGGTGCGAACTATAACGCGAATTAACTCACCTTTGCATCCTCGCACAGGAAATTTCACCAAAATAAGTGATTTTTTTTTGAAAAATAATTCACCTTAAAACTAGCCCACATGCTGCGGACATGACCCGTTGACTAACAAGCTCCCTGTGCAAGCTCACCTGATATCACAGCCACATAAAACAAGCATCTGACACCAGAGCCGCATGGCTGGCTGTGTCCAGTACTATTACATCGACAAGCACACCGAACCCGCAAGCTACCCAATGCTACGCAACTTCGTAGATAACGTCCTTCAGGCTCCCTGTAGAATCTCACCTATCGACGCTGCAGGCGCCTCGCAGTACCCTCAACAACATACCACTCGTCCAAATTGACCTATTTCGCATAAAAAACAGCACCTGAAGACCATAGCACGTCAACACGCCGCCACAAATATCCTGCACTACCAAAAGCACTCCCCGTGAAAGCTCCCACAAGAGACATCACCAAGCGATACCAACGCCTCTACGGCAATCAAATCTACTCCCTGTAAAACCTCCCCAAAAGACTAATAGCCCGCAGATGTCACAACGCAAGGCCAACACTGGCCGCAAGGACACGACAAAAAAGCAGAAAAAAGCAGCCTAAACTCATACAACACGTCACCTGCCTCTACACGAAGCATCGCCTGATGGAAAAAAGTTATCCACATCTCCCCTTAAACACTGTCTCTGTGAAAGCTCACCTTGATGACCTTCAGTCACCGTATCCCCTCCCCTCAGTACCCGTACATTCTCACCATAAAAACATTCACTCCCTGCCACAACTCACCGAACTCCCCGTACAACCTCCCCGCTGTTCCCGGCCAAGCTCACCGAATCCCCCGGGAAACCGCATGAATGCTCGGTCTACGCGAGCTTAATTTGTATTTAAGGTTTTAAAAGGGTTCTTTATCAAAAAACCTCTCAAGCAAAAAAATAACCCAATGAAGGTTTGACGCAAAATCCAGTGCCCTAGAATAAGAATATTTTAGTAAAAAAATAATATTTTTCACTTGCCAAATGATAACTACACCGTTTCATGAAGAAAATCAGTCATACAATCCAAGCAAACATACTAACTTTACAAGTATATTGTGAGCAATATAACGTCTTTAAAGTAAGATTGCCTGATGACAACTTCATGATACTGAACAGTTTTCAACTTAATGAAGCGAACTAAGCACCACCTTACTATTCAGAAAAATGTTTCACTAACAAATGATAGATCGACAGCAATCGCCTCGATCATTGTTCCTGTAGAAGCTCACCATAGGCAAATAGCAAAAAAAAGATAATCATTAGGTTGACAAATAGGTATCGTTTTTTACAGAGATGCGTACTTTTTATTTATTCATTAAGCAATTGATTAACAAATAAACAAAAACACGCGACAAATAAACATCAGTTCCTGTAAAAGCTCCTATTTAGTCACTTTGGATTTCCGGTGCAGAATACATTCATGCGTAAGGTTCATATTCTCATCGACTCCCTAACGCATGCGACACACTAAAGGTGAGGAATTACAGGGAGTGTACTTCAATATTTTTCTAGATAGTTCCTATGAGTTGCATATTGCAACTTATATACTGGCTAGATGTTTATATCATCATATTTCGAACCAATTTATACACGCAAACCAATTCAACAGTGACTCACACGCATACTTTTTCTTCCAATCCAAGCATGTGCACTCACATGATTAGATGTTCCTGTAAAAGCTCACTTATTAACAGCCTCAAATCCCGATGCTCCCTGTAAAAGTGCCCTCGTGTATAGGAGGATCAAGAGGCCACGCATTGAATAATTGAAATACTAATGCATCTGCTGCCGCTGGCTCCCTGTTAAGGCTCACCTATGATGCACCTTCATCCTCTCCACGTGGTTTATTGAAATTACAGCAATAAAATTACATACTTTGTACAGCGATAATTCCTTCATACGTCCGATCCTCAAATTTTGCCTTGATACATCCCTGAAAATCACATCCGGGCTTTTGAAAGAGACTATTCTTTTTAACTTGTCGATAGACTTTATTTTCGTCAATCTCCCTTTATTTGGAAAAGTTCGATTGAAAAGTACATTGAAAACCGCTATCATCATGGAAATAATCATCACCACAGGATCCACATGCGCGCATTTGAAGGTGTAAAGCAGAAACTAGCGATGGAATTGAGCGGCTTCACCGGTACGCCAAAAACGTTTCGCACACGGTATCGTGAACAAGCAGATAACAAACACAAGCTCTACAGTGCCGCTGAAATCCGCGCTATCCGTTTCGGACTTCTTAATATTCCTCCAGATACCAAACGCCCTTTGACACTGCCACCAGTGATCGACACACGCATGGCAAAGGGCGGCGTCGGCAAGACTACCATTTGCGGTAACGTCGCCAGCTGCATCGCCTTGTCAGGCTACCGCGTGCTGCTAATTGATGGTGATCCACAGTCTTCGCTGACGAGCCTGTACGGCATCAACTGGCTTGACGAGGAAATTACGCACATTGGCGAGCTGATGAAACGCACCTCGCAAGGGCAGCGTGCGCACCCAGAAAAGGCGATTCGCTCGATCTATCCTGATGGCATGCTGGATCTGATCCCAAGCGACATCACCATGGTCGACGAATCTTGGCTGATGGGCGCCATGAACAGGGAGCAGGCTTTTACACGCTTGCTAGAGGCGGAGATCGAGTTTTTCAGCCAGTACGACGTCATCATCATTGATTCCGCACCAGGAACATCCGTCCTGGCCACAACGTTCATGGTGGCCTGCAAGACCCTACTGACCGTGGTGACGGCGGAAGGACAGGCCATTGCTGCACTCGACGTACTCGCATCCAACGTACAGGAAATCAATGCTGCTTTTGGGCGGCAAGGGATTCATTTGGACGTCCACATTGTGGTGAACCAGTTCAATACGTCGAAAACACCGCACCAGTACCAGCTATCAAAACTGCTGCCGAAATTTCCTGGCAAGATTAACGACACCATCATCCGTGATTTTGTCGGCTTCCTGCGTGAGTCCGATCCAGACAACATCAGCAGCAATGGCCCTGTGCTGGAAAAAGAACCCAATAGCGGGGGCGCACGCGACATCATCGACTTAACCAAGTCGCTTATCAAACTATACGGTCTACGCTTGGCTGGTACGACATTACCAGGGCAGGAAAAATTATGAGCAGAAAACCATTGAAAGTATCCGGCCTGATTCAGTCTGGTCGTCTGGTGCCGCAGGCCGGCATCACCGCATCGACTGCATTTGATACGCCAGCAGAGGTCTCAGCGGCAGATATTCGCCAGGATCAACCAGCTGAGTCAGCGCTTACCGTCCAATCACCGATTGCACCAACGATCGTCGTTCCCATCGACACGCTTGGCATCGAAAAACTCATCGATCTTGATCTGCTCGATGACAGTCCATTTCAAACCCGGCTGAAATACGATCCGGTGCGTATCGATGAGATTTCGCAATCGTTCTTGAGCGCGGGTCAAAGCACGCCAATTACGGCACGCCAGATGCCTAACGGGCGCTACGAGATTATCAAAGGACAGACCCGCAAGAAGGCTGCCATCAACATCGGCTGGAAACAGGCACGCGTACTGGTTGTTTCACGAACAGATCGTGAAGCCGAGTTGGACGTCATGGTGGACAACACAGGTACGCCCCCAACCGAGTATGAAGAAGCACTTATGTTCCGCAAAGCCATGAGCAAGGAATATGCAACCACGCAAAAGGCCGTGGCAGCGATGTTCCTGTGTTCGCAGGCGAAGGTCTCCAATGGCCTGGCGATGTTGAATCTGCCTGCCGAAGTACTCAGCCTGCTGGATGAAGAGCCGGGCCTATTTGGCGCCCATGCAGCTAAGGTGATCAATTCGTTATGGGAAACTTATCCTACCCACCACCACGTGATCATGAAGGCTATCCAGCGCCTCAAGGAAGGTGGGGATCAGGGATCGATACAAATGTGGGTCACACAACAGATTAACGCCGCCAGCCGCCCTCCGCGGACCCAGAAGCATCTGATCCCTTCTTCGTCAGGCGCGCCACGGTATTTGACACAGGCGAAGGACCGCGACATCATCGTGCGAATTTCGGACCGGTCGATCGATGCTGCAATGGTGCACCAAAAAATTAATGAAATGCTAAGAAAAATGGCGGACGAGGTAACGGAATAATTGAATTAACTTAATAAAATCAAATATTTACGCAATATTACTGAGTAATAACCTGATTTATCAAACACCAAAAAGCCTGGGAATATTCAGGCTTTTTTTTTCAATTTTTATTTCTATTAAGATAGTCGAATGATATACGATCCCCAAAAAAAATGTGCATCTTCGATTTATCCCTGGGTGCGAACTATCTACGCATATCTTTCCGTTTTTCGAGCGCGGTGAAATCACCTAATACTGATGAAGTAATGGCCGTCCCCCATTCAGATCCCCTTCGATTACGTACTCTACGTCAATGATCCATCATCTCAGAGTGACCGTTGCGACACTATGGAAAGATCAGTTTTCTCGTTTTAGCAGCTCCATACCATGCAAGCTAATTATGGTAAGTTTCAGCTGCCTGCAGGAGCAATATGAATTGGACGATACGCATAAAACGTCCTGCTTCACTTGTTGCACCTTCTCATCCAGAAAAGAAAGACTATCCATGAGGCAAAAGGTGAGATCGTACGGGGACTATCTTTCATAATAATTTCTCTGGTATCTCGCTCTATGAAATTCACCGTATTAAGTGTGCGTCGATCATAGAATTCATAGACCTGCGTCAAATTGCGCTGCTGCTTACGCGGCTCAGTCATCACGGCCTTGAACTACCCGGATAGCTACACCGAGTATTTGTCCAATCCGCTAACTGAGCGTCACTCCGCATAGGAGGGCTCAGGGGTTTCCGATCGCAGATAGCGTCGGACGGTATTGCGTGAGATATCAAGTCGCCTGGCGATTTCTCGTATTAGGATCTGGTCACGAAGGTACCAGCGTCGAATGATACCGAGTAGAGCCACGTAGATCACTCCGATCTCCTACTGATAGTCAGGTGGAATTGTGCTACTAACGGGGGGCAGATTCGTTACAAATTCGTGGGGAAAGTGGGGGAATTTTCAGTGTAACTTAACATACAGCTATCATCTGTATTTTAGATGAGTACCGCGCCATGTCATGAATTAGTGTTGGTAGTATTCTCTTACACTGGTCGGAGACGGGAAATTGTTTTGTCGGCTAGCGATCAGCTGCACTGTGAGTGATTAGGTGGCATGCACTACTAGTGCCTTTATCCACTGCTAGTGTTTCCTGTTCTCATACGTCTTTAGCCCATTCAGTGTGATAGACGTTTCTCTCCCCAGCCCGTTTCATGCCTCTTAGGGTGAAGATGATTGGACGTTTTTTGAAAATTGTTGTATTGCAAATTTTGCTAGTTGTTCGCGCGTATGTCCGCAGATGTATTCTCCAAAGCCAACCTTTGCTGATTAAAAAGGGAGCTTGTACAGGGAGATAGATTACAGATACTAAGCGCATCTAACAATTGCCGAAGATATGCATTGCTCGGGAAGTCTATTTGGCCTCGTATGATTGTGAAATCGAGAGACTTCAGCTAATGCATTACATGAACGTGCACAGAGACTGGAGCTGTACATGGGTCTATCTAGTTAGCTGCAGTACGTATCTGGCCAAGATGGCCAAAACTATTCCTAACGCCTAATAAAGATTACAACCGAGAAGTAGTGCAATAAGTGGGAGGCTAGCTGAGAAACTGGTCTCTGAACATGTGCGTAATCACTTGCATTATGTAGGAGCAGCGATAGCAACAACAGTGTGCTTCCTCATTGCGTTTCACAGCGTAGATTTCTGTTCAACAACCAATTACCTTGCTCGTCGTATTACTCAGTAATACTGCATAACTCATTGATTCTATTAGAATTATGAAGGATGGTTGCTTACGAAATGATCGGGGTATAAGATCTGTAGCTGCTGTGAAGTTAGCCTGCCCTCTCTACAACACCACAATGTCGGGACACCGGCATGACAAATCGAGTCCTACGAGCACTTGTGTCGGCGAGTAAGAGCGAACTTCGTGTGGACCAGCCCCGGTAGGCTAAGCTAGATTGGGATGTTCCTCTGATCGGTTGCAAGGCAACCGTTACCTTTCCAGGTGGTGCCGAACGTGCTGATAGTGGCACCGGCTGCGCTTGCGTGACTATTGCCGGATACGCGACTGATCGCCATACCTCCGGATAACGCTGATAGGCGCATCGCGACAGCTAAGGTAAAGCGAAATGGCAACCATAATGCACCGTGCCCAAGCCCCTTAAGGATCTACCGACTGATACGTGATTCCTATGCGTCGCAATGGAGTTAGGCAAATCATTGGTGTGATCAATGCCTGAGCGTGAGGATAGCACCTATTAGCCCGTAGCGAAATGGCGCAATTAAGTTGTCCGCAAAGCCAGACGGTCACGGACATGCTCCGAAAATCATCGCGCAGTGCGGCAGGCGTCTTCGACGTTTAAGACAGGGACGTTGTCTACGTTCGAAGGTATTAAACTTTACAATACGCAAAAAGAAGGCTTACCTACCTCAATAGACTCGGACGACTATTTAATACCGTAGCGTAGGACAGCCCATGACTAGTGTTTGCCATATGGGGCTGTCGCGTATTCTAGATCATCACTACCGCGTTTATATAAAAATATGCATTAAATCAAAGAGTTATATTATATTACTGAGTAATATTAGCGCTCGGCGTAGTCTGGTACCTGTGCAACTGAATGTGTGGGAACCTTCGCTTACCTTGAAAACCCATGAAAGGAGAGTAATGCCACCATCAAAGAAGAACCATGCGTTTTGCTCGGGCATCGTCTTAGCGGCGCGTTGAAGGGGCAGCAGCTACTAATAAGAAAGACATATTTCTAGAAGGACTGACGTGGTTAGAAAAATACTCATGCAGATAAAACAGCGAAGCGATACAGCTAGATCATGCGATGTTTTTTCATCCTTCTCACACGTTCATTCTTTTAGAAAAAAACACTGCACGACAAGCAGAAGTAGACCACGCTTTTGTTCAACTGCAGCATAACGCCAGCCATGCTTGACTCAGGAGTGAGGTGCTCAGAAAGGTTATGAATGCAGTCTGACCTCAGAAGCGAGTATGTAATTGACTACTCCGCTGACAGAAAGCCTGCAGCTGGTATCGTCTGCTAACCATATAGGGTTGCGTCACGTTGACTGCGAACGGACGCTGACCAGAAGCTAGGCCCATGCACTATCGCAGGCCAAGCATTAAGCAACACGGTAGGCTGTCGGTGAAGGTAGGCAAGCATCTCGATGTTTTCGCATCGCCTATCTAATTTCTTTTGGAGGTGGTAATTGCATTCCCAGTTGAAAAGTTTGACAGGCCCAGCTGCTTGGCCGGGTCATCCGCAGTGTGCTACGAGGCATCCGCCGCCACGGTTCACCATCATCTTGGCGCCATCGTGTACCCGTTGCGCATAACGCTGAGTTTGCGCATGGGTAGCGAGTGCGCTACGAGCGCATGGCTCGCACGGCGCCGGCTGTACCAGCGTTCGCTGAAAGACAGTCTTTTGGGACCACGGGTTTTGGCAGAGACCTGATGGCTCCCCGCTTTGTTGAGTATGTACGCTGTCCGCATTTCTTCGTGATTGGGAGATGGTCCATCATGCGCAGATGAGAGCCAGTTTTATTGCACTCATTGGCGATGGAGACCTAAATTGTCGCCAAATTATTGATAGATATTAAATTATTTTCGATTGTCTAATTTTGTGTTTATATATGCATGATGATTGATTTACTGATCATCCGCTCGGCATGCAAACGTCCAGGAGAATTGAACATGCAGCCTGACCGCCGTGCCTCATTAAAAGCGCTTGCAGTGTTGAGTGGTCTTTCTATGCTGCCTATACCCTTGAGCGTCACCCCATTGCCTACTACACCTGAATGGCTGATTCTGGTGTATATGAACGGCAAGAATAGCCTTGCAGCGGACGCGATAGATGACTTCATGGAAATGTCCGCAATCGGCTCATCCAAGGCGATGTCGATCATTGTGCAATTGCGGATCGATGATCCGTCGTGTAATCCGTCGACCTACGATGGCTGGTCGGGCATAAAACGCCATCTCATCAATAAGGTTACGCGGCCCATCGTTAAAAAGGTGCTGGTGCACGTTGGTGGTGCGCGCATCTCGACGGCGGATATAGGAGTAATCGCGACGCTCGATGACTCCATTGCATGGGGAACGGCGAAATATCCTGCGGAAAAAAAAGATTCTCGGCATCTGGAATCATGGATAGGGGGCGCCTCGTCACCACGCCAGAAACACGCATCCTCCCCGTGCCGACGGGCAATCTGCGTGTCGCCCCCAGGGGCGTTCGGGGCAACCAATCTACGGTAACTATCGTTTGGTGTCATCCGATGACGATCATCGCTCCATTCTCGATAACAAGGAGATCCAAAATTGCCTGGAAAAAGGGCAACAAAAAAATGTCAGATTTGACATTGTTGCGTACTATGCGTGTCTGATGGCGATGGTGGAGACCGCCTACTCTTTGCGAAAAGTGACGGACTTTCTGGCGGCCAGCCAAGAGCTTAAACTTGGCGCGGGTTGGGACCATGCGCTGGTATTGAAAAAACATGCGGACAATCCCGGGGCCGACCCGTAAGCGTTTGCGAAAATGATCGTCGCGAGCTTTCGGGAGAAATATCGCGATGTCGACCACACCACCCTGTCGGCGGTGCGCTTGGTAACTATCGTGAATATCTGTGGTGGCATTAGCTGTACGGCAGACGCGTTACGCGCCAACGCCGATGTGACTTTCTCCGAGCTGCGTTCGGTCCGACCGGCTTATTGGGATTCGCCGATCATGAAAAGCTTGGATTTACGGTCGATTGTGAGCCCTTGTTTGCACGTCTTGCCAACGTTACCCAAAATACAGACATTTGACGATAGGCGCGCGCCGTGGCCGATCAGATGCACCAGGCGACCATAGAGAATTATGCATCCGTGGAACCGGCTGCATGTTCTCCACGTGCACTTACGCTGTACTTTCCCAAAACACGCAGCGACTTTAACAGGGATTTCGACCGGCTCGGCTACTTGCGGTCCAATACACTGCATCCCGTCGATTTTGTGGTGGATGTCAATTGGTCGTTGCTCCTGCGGGATTTCCTGGCATTACCGGCCTGAGGCAATCATGCAACGAGCCAAAAACATCCAGCGTCTTGCGCCGCTCTTGCTGTTGCATGCTTGCGTACTGGTACAGGCCGCACCGTGCACCATTGCCGATCCGATCCAGACTCAGCTGTTGTCTGGCGGCTTCACCGAACTCGCCAACCTGCAGGAAACGCCGGCCCCGGCGGACCGTTCAACAGGCGCCAGTGCCACGTACCTTGGGGGGGACGGAAGTACTGGTGACCGTAAGCCTCAGCCATCCATTTCCGGCCGGATAAGGACATGTCCGCGCCAACGGCCCCAATCAGTGCGCCCACCAATCGATGGTTTTGGCCTGCGTATGGACGTCACGTCCGATGATCAACGAGATCTGGCCATGGCATGCGTGTTAGTGGTGTAGGTGGGCAAAAATGACCAATAGATCATCCGGCTCTCATTGAGGCAATCGGCGCACCGTTTTAATGTCCTAGTAACGCCAACTCACCCCTTTTCCGGGTGGCACGAGCATCAATATTTACGCCGAGACTCAGATCGAGCGGGCGGCAGCATTGTTCCCCCCTGTGTGCCGTGATATCGGCTCGGCAGCCCTACGAGACTAATTCACGTTGACACCCATGGCCAAAACTATCATGGACAAGCATGGCACCTGCAGTCAGCGTCTGCACGTTGTCAGTGCCGATGAAATTGCCATGCGATTCACGCAGGATGACAGGCCTTCCTGCAAGACAGCACTCGTCATCGGGTTCAAGGATCCACTGCATTATTTGCCATTTGCTTCACTATGCTAGGCTGAGTTTGTGCCAATACCTGCCAGCCGCACCGTCCATCTACTGGCGGGTGTTCACCCCTCCATACCCGTGCTCGGCAGTGCTCGGCGGCCCCTCTGGGCGGTCGATCCTGATTGCAAAACGATGTCAGGGGAGGTCGAGGTTGAATTGTTCGAGGTCGGCGTGGCGGCACAGCTGAGCCGCGCGGATGATCGGCCTGCCACCAGCGTGTATGGCGCTTCTATTGTCGTCGATGATTTGTGCCTGGCGTGCTTCAGCGACGCGGAGTCGTTCGTTGCACTCCGCGCAGTACGACGCCACCTCGGCACAGGAGTGGTCAACAAGTCTTACATTGAAATGAGTGTCCTACAACCCGATCAACCGCTGGCGCCGGAGCAAGTCGAATTGGCCGAGCTGGCGGCAATGAATTCACTTTCCACCTGGTATTCGGCGTGCCTCTTGTGCGGGCGCCGCGGCCTTGCGCTCATACGCGTCAACCAGGCGTTGTTTGCACCGAGCATCCTGGTCGAAGAACTCGCCGGTACGCGTGTCGCGGGCATGTCGGTACCGCAAGTCATACGGAACCAAATGGATCAAGTAATAGGGCGCTGGGACGAAAACATCACTGCGGCATTAGGTGGCCGCGTTCCAGCATTTCTTCGGCTTAATCCTACCGATATCGGTAGGCTGTGCAAAAGCGCTTTGCTCGTTGAGCTGCTCGGCCCCGATGCGCGCTGTGTCGAGGCGCCCATGCTTCCTCGCATGGGCACATTTACCTATCGTTAAAGCGTCTGATGGAATGGAGAAAACCAGGAAAGATAGTGGAACGAAGCGTTATATGTACTGAGTCATGCCGATGCTGATCATGTTGCTCTATTTTGCCGGAAACCTAGCGTTCGCGGCCACCGATCCGACTGTGCTGGCGCAGCAGATCAAGGAGGCCGAGGCGGACGCCGCAGTGTATATGGCGCAGAAGGCCGCGTCGGAGGCTCGCAAAGCCAAGGAGGAGGCGGATACTGCCGCGATTGAAGCGGAAAATGGCAGGGCAACCCAGATGGCCAGCCAGCAGTTGGCGCTGCAAACTGCCGCCGTAGCACTCGACAAGGCCAAAAACGAGGTGCTTGCCAGCCGCGTGAATACGATTCAGAATGCGGTGTCGCTGAATGGATTGAATGAAATAAAGCGTGATGCAGTGCCACCCAAGAGCAACGTTGGAGAGTTCCAGAACGCAGCGGAACAGACGGCAACCTTCGCAGCGCAGATTGCCCCACGGGTGACAGCAACCGCAGTTGCCGGGGCCATCCGCATGGAGGCACAGTCCGGAGGCAACCTGCAACCAGTCTCGTTCGTGGATTTGGGGAAGGCATCGATTGATTTTGGTGCTATGGCATTTGCAACCAGTAATGAACAGGCGGATGTCAGTATCGTGTTGGCACTTGGTAAAGTCGACACCGAGATTGAAAACGCGGAAACGAACCTCGCCAAACTGAAAGTGCAACTGGGCACGGCGCAGGCGGAGAAGTCGTCGGTTGTAAGCCGCATTGCGCACTTGATAGCCAGGATGGTAGCAATGGAGGGGGGGCATCCAGAAGGCCCGTGATTTCCAGGCTAGTCTTGTAGAAGTGAAGGTTGCTGGCACGTCGTCTGCCCTTGCCAAGTAATTGCCTGTCGATAGAACGATCGGTCGTCGTGCAAATCGGTGTGTGTTGTGGCTAGGAATTTCGACCCAAGCATTTGCAACCGACATCAGAGCCATGCAGCCAGCGTTTTCAAAGCAAAAAACGTATATCCGTAGCGCACGCGCGCTCAGTGATGCAGATGGCGCCCGGCAGGATGGCGGAATCCTGGCATTGAGCACGCCATGGACGCAGGCGGATCCCGACATCAAGTGAGCGCGTCGTATCGTCTTTTAATGCCATATCTATCGAATCTGGATAATTTTCGAAGTGGACAAGCTTGCTTTCATTGCAGTGCAATGGCCCGTGAGGCGCATGGAAGACGAGAAGGTTGAACACTCTAATTCACTTTGTCGCATATTACTGTAACACGGACAGGAGGCGATTGGGGAGGGGCTGTGGTTCTTGCAGTGTTCGTTGTGTAAATGGCAGACCCAGCCCTTCCTATTGTCCGATACGCCAACCCAGTCAGGTGCTGGACCTTGATCGTCTCGTTGGTGACAACTGCATCGGTTTATGCTGGTTAGCGATTGTCAAAGACGACCTCGGAAAGGTTCAGGATAACAAGCACGGGAAATTGGAGCCGGCTGCTCTCGCTAGCAGTTTTCAATACGACTATGCCGTTGACCTTAAAGATGTTTCAACGTGCAGATGTTCTGGCCATCAAGTAAAACCTGCCCAGCATTGCGGTTTTAGCGGCCGATGGCTCCTCGATCACGCCTATTTTCTCGATGCGTACGGCGATAGGAAATGGTGGCAGGTTGAGTTGGCGACGGTATAGGCCCTGTCTAGCATACATAAGCAATGCATCGTCGACTGCGGCGTTGTGATGCGTCACAGACCGTATCTTGAGTTGTTTTGACGGTTGTAGCAATCAAAAATCTTGTAATGCCGTCAAACTCTGGTACCCAGCAGAGTTGGGACATGCACCACCAGGAGGAGGGACGTCGCGTAGCGCTAGGCGCCACGCTGGACGGCTATCCCTTGGCGTGCTGACGGAATCTGTGCCCAGGCATTACTTCCTTCACCGTTGTGCAATTCGGCTTGCCTTCCAGCGCGCCAGTCCTGCTCTCCTTGCATCCCGTCGCGATGTCATGGCGGTATGTGTCACCCACCTGGGATTTTAGCGCGAAAACATGGCGTCTGTACATCTAGCTGAGCTCGAACTTAGACATATTTTCCGCCCACGCACGACAAACGGAACTAGCTTCAATTAGTTTACTTAATCGCTGCTAAGTAAACTAGATTATATTTACTGGTATCTTTATACCGATTATACTACCTGTCACGCGGTGCTCCGGCGCCCGCCTTGAGTCCGCCCAGTACCTGCGACGCCCGCCAGCTCTGCCGCCACTGCCCACATACCCCGACGAGGAAGCGCATGATGTTGTCCGATGTCCCTTTGAAGTCATTGCCGCTGGCGCACGCAGGCCGTGCGACACTGTCGGTTCGCACGCAGGCTAATGGCAAGCTGTTGCACCGCTTCTTCAACCATGGAGGCATGCTATAAGCCGCCCATCCTTCAGCCTGGCCGATGACGAGGCGCGCACTTTGCTGGCCTTGCTGCCCGCCATTGTGACCCGCCACGCCAGCGATCTGCGCAATCACCGCCCCTTCGTACGCGACTTCGTCGAGGCAGTGCACAGCGCCACCGGCCGTATTATGATCCAGATGTCTACCGGCGCCTGCTAGCAGCGTATGCACGGAGCGCCGGCCTTCGACGACCACCCTGGCGGCCGAAAAGACTTCCCTGGAGCAGCGGCTGGCGTTGGTTCCCGCCGTTGCGCAGTCACTGGCAAGGCAAGGGAGGGTAGTGGACCACTGGCCGAGCTGTTGCGCCAGGTAGTGAAGGATGCACTGGCTGGCAGCGAGCGTGATCAGGATGGCACCGAAGCGCTGCTGCAGCAGCACCGTGCGCATGCCGATTATCTGCGCGAACGGTTGGACGGTGTCGAAGCGGAGCTGGCCAGTGCGCGAGAAACGGCTGCCCCCCTGGCAACGCAGCTGCAGGTGGTGCAGAGCCAAGCTGCCTTTTTTTCCAAAAACAGCTCGCTCTGGTCCAGGCCGCGGTCGCCACGCAGGCGCAGGTGAACGAGCAGTTGCCCCAGGCGCTACAGGACATGCGCCAGTTTGCTTTGCGGGCGATGGATGAGGTCCGCGGCGAGACCCGCGCGGTCAAAGAGAACAATGCCTATCTGGTGCAGCAGCTGAAGGATCAGGAGGCGACGCTGGACACGTTCCGCCAGATCGCCTACCGGCATGGCGTGCCGATTCCCGGCCATCGCAATGGCGGGCTCGTCCGATGAGCGATCTGGCCAGCTATGTATCACAGGACGCGCTGGCGCCCGCGCACATGTTTGGCAATGTCAGTGACGACTGGGCAGCAGCGGAGATCTGGCTGGGCGAGATGGCCGATAACAGCCGTAACAGTTCCCGCGAGACGCTGGCGACGTACCGGTTTCACCTGGCCAAGCTGAGCTGGTACTGTGAGCAAATCGCCTGTCTTCCGCCGTCGCGCTGGACGATTCCCGACGTCAAGGCTTTTCGGGACTTTTTAAGCGCGCTGCCGGCGCGGGCCATTTCGGCGCGCGATGCGCGCGCCGGCGACAGGGGCTACACGCCGTTCCGCAAGCAGCCGTCGCCAAGCAGCCAGGCCGATATCATGCGGTGTGCGCGCGATGTTCACGGCCTTCCATGGCACCGGCTACCTGCGCGTCACCCCCATGATATTGACCCGCACACCGAAACCGCGGCGGCTGGACACAAGCCGGTCGATTGCGCCTGACATCTATGACCTAGTGCTGGGCGTGATGGAACGCCAGCGAGACGAGGGACAGGTGGCATATCAGCGGCATCTACGCGACCGTTTTGTCTTGGTTTTCCTGCGCGAAACGGGCCTACGCGCGTCGGAACTGGTGGGGGCAAGCATGGGGGCCGTGTATGCGCTCAGCGATCCGGAAGCGGGTAAAACCTACTGGGTGGTGCGCGTTGACGAGGAGGATGCCAAAGGCGCCAGTGAACGTTCTATTCCACTCACGCGTGTGGCGATGGATGCATTGATCGGCTACCGGCTAGGGTTTGGGTTGCCGGCGTTACCCGCTCCGAACGAAGTGCAGCCCATCTTGCTGTCGCGGCGTACCCGGTCGTTGTCGATCAACGCGCGCGCCGTCAAGGGCGCAGCCGACCGGCGCTTCTTTGGCGCCTGGGGCAGCGTCACCACGCGGCAGGGACTCTACAAGATTGTCAAGGGCCGGATTACGGATGCCGCGCAGGTGCTGCAGCGCGACGGCCTGCACGATGCCGCAGCCGAATTGTTGAAAGCCTCGCCGCACTGGCTGCGGCATACCTTCGCCAAGGCGACCCTGTTGCACGGGCATAGTGGGGTGGATGTTGCCGCGGCGCTGGGTCATGCCAGCGGCGACACCACCATGATCTATACGGAGCAGGGCGCACTGGATCAAATCAGGGCGTGGGAGCGGCGCCGGCGGGGAGTATTGGCCGAAGTCGAACCGGTGTCCATACCCGCTGGCGCTGGCTGGTCCTAATGCGTGCGGCGGTAGAAACCTGTCTTCCGGGCGTGAGGGATTGCCTGTGTGTCGCCTGTCACCAGATGGCGGGGGATACTGTCCGTTGTTTCGCCCCCTGACGGTACGGCGCATGATTTTCTTTGCGGGTGCGTCTGTTGTAGCTACTTCTTCCACTGCTTGTAGCATAACGGGAATGGGTGTCTCATCCAGCAATGCCATCAGGTGTGGCAGGTATTCTTCTGGTGCTTGGCCGGAACGCAGTATCCATGCAAGTCGGTCTGGAGTGACAAGGAGGCGGCAGCTGTAACGACCTGCATTTGAAACTGGCCGGACCAGCATTCCTGTAGTGGTTTAATGTATCCAGACACTGATTTAGGCGAAAATGCTCGCCATAGAGAGGTGTTTGATGAGCAAGCAAAGACGTACGTCTTCCCCTGAGTTCAAACAGCAGGCGGCATGCCTAGTACTAGATCAAGGATATAGCCATACGGAGGTAAGCCGGTCGGTCGGCATCGGCGAATCAGTGCTGCGCCGCTGGTTGCAGCAGCTTCAGTTGGAGCGGCAAGGCATCACGCCACAGAGTAAAGCAATGACGCCGGATCAGCAGCGAATACAGGAACACGAAGCACGCATTGAGCGTCTCGAGCGGGAGAAGTCCATTTTAAAAAAGGCTACCGCGCTCTTGATGTCGGAAGGGATCGAACGTACGAGGTAATCGATCAGATTTGTGACGACGAATCAATTAAGTGGATCTGCGCTGTGTTCGACGTAGCGCGGTCATGCCTGTATGCGCATCGGGAGCGCGTCCGGCACATTGATGTTGAGCGCATGGCATTGCGTAGCCGCGCCAGAACGGTCTGGCGATCAAGCTGCATAAACTGAGCCGCATCGAGTCCACGCTGTTCATTCTGGACTGGCTCCAAAGCGTCGAGCTACGCCGGCGCGTCCATGCCGAATTGAAGAAAGGGGAGGCGCGCAACGCGCTGGCCCGGGTAGTGGTCATCCACCGGCTGGGCGAAATTCGGGGCTGAAGCTTTGAACAGCAGAGATATCGCGCCAGCGGCCTGAATCTGGTGACGTGGGCCATTGTGCTCTGGAACACCGTGTACCTGGAGCGGGCCACGCAGGCCTTGCACGAGTCAGGCAAGCTGCCTAAGGACGATATGCTGCAATACCTGTCGCCCTTGAGCGGGGAACACATCAATCTGACCGGGGATAACGTCTGGCGACAGAATTGGAAGGCCGACGATGGACAATTTCGGCCATTGGGTTGCGCAACAACGAGTGAATTGGCTTAGCGCCCGATTTTTTCTGAATCCTGTGTTCTCCCCATTGAACGCTCACTTACCGATACATCTTCTCTTTTGCTGCGCTTGCCGAGTACGCGTAGCGTTGAGACAGTTGGCGTTCACAGGTTTTATTTTGGATCTGCACGCCTCCTGCCAGCGGACTCGTTGGATGGTAGTCCTGAGCCGTTGCGCAGGAGAATGGCGACAAACGCAGAACGACCTTGTGCATTTTCAGCGATCCTGGTCCATTGCGATAATTGATCGATTAGCCGGTCCCACCGGTCCTTATCAAGAATTTTTTCAATGTGGCGGGCCCGGACTTCTTCTGTAACTGGCGGACCAACAACGGCCACCCAGCGATTACCTCCTGCATGTAGTACGCGGACGTGATAGTTGAACGCGGCTCGAAGAATCACCGCCTGCTTCTGTGTATTGGCGGTCATCGGTTCCAGCGTAAACGGGGTTCAATATTCCGTAAAGCGTACTGCTCTCTTGCCGACGAAAGCGGGCGAGGTATCAATCAGAAATTCATTCTAGGCGTTGCACTCATCGACCAACAAGCAAGGCATCGGTTGCATGAGATCATGATAGCCTCGGAAAAAAGCATTCAATTTCCTTCCGATACGCGCAAAGAATGCGTCCTGCCGCCGAAACGTGCAAAGTAAGCCTCATGGTCTGCGTGTCGACATTTGCCTCAATAAAGTAGAATTTGTGACTTTAATTGAAGCCAGTCAAGTAGTTGCATGCGTTTAGAAGGGTGAAGTGCGCCAACAATGCTAACCGGGAAGCCTAGATTGGTTGGCGTAGAAAAGATGGGGCAGGTGATTGCTCAGCAAAGCAGGGGGTTGGTAGGCACTTTGTTAGTCTTCTGCCGGCACGTAATGATACAACCAGCGTGTCTGATACCGATATGGGGATTCAATCTCCACCACGTTAGACCTATTAGTTTAATAAGACTAATCAGGTCGACAATCTGGACAATGTCTTCATAGTGCCATACTGCAGCAGCTTTTGGCTACAGTCCTTGGGAAACCGTTTATCTAGGCTACACCGCTGTGGTAGGGTCCACAAGGGAGGCGTTTTGCAAAGGCGCCTATACCACTGAGTAACAATCGTCGCAACAGTGCACGCCTAACTTAATCTCCGAAAAGCATTCCATACGCGAGCAGATATTCATTGGCTACATTTCATTCTTTACAACAATAGTGACCTGATAAAAAAATAACGATTTCTTGAGCGAATGCTCACAAGAAATTTTCTTTATGGAAATATTTATCTAACCCTCTTTAGAAGGGGGTAAGTATAACGTCGATACTGATGAAATGGATGAATAAAAAATATATAGAAAAATTAACATCAGAGCGACTAACTGAGCAGCATAGCACCTTTATCATCATCTCATACCGCCGAAATAGTAATCAAATGTAAAATCACCCAAAAAAAACCAGTTTCAACTTCTCCGTTA
>NZ_LNCE01000019.1:0-16208 GCF_001445815.1 Janthinobacterium sp. Ant5-2-1
GATGGCTGCTTGCGGCGCGCACGCCTCTTCGGTAAAGCTGTCTGACATGGCGGGGCGGGTCCGGTTTCTACAGGAGTAAAAGAAGGACATTTTATTACATATCCGACGCCCCGCCAGTGGAGCTCCAGATGCTGGAGCTCCCGTGCAGCGTTAGCGCTTGGCCCAGATCGACTTCAAAGGCCAGATGGTCAGATCTTTCAGCGTTGCCGCGCCGCCCACGGCGAACAGCGCGACACCGTTGCTGGACGGTTGCGGAAAGATCTGGTCGGTTAACACCACCTCGTTGCCCGCAAATACCATCACCGACGAGGTGTCGACCACGATGCGCAGGTCCACCGTGCCGGTGCGCAGGGGCAGCGGGGCGGTATGGCGGGCGGCAAAGCTGGCGTTGAAGCTGGCGTCGCCCGATTTGCTGCGGTCGATATACACCTCGCCGGCCACCGCGTCATAACCGATGACGGTTTCTTCGCCATTCGCGCCGGTGCGCACCTTCAGGCCAAAACCGGTGGCACTGCCCGGTTGGAATTTGGCCACGATGTCCAGGGCCTGACCCGGGGCGGGGGCGATAGCTAGTGCTTGCACGCCGGTGGCCACGGAACGGTCCTGGGCGCTGTACAGCGCTTTGCTGCGCAGTGTGCTGAAGTTGTCCACCGGCTGCTGCACCAGCCGCACCTGGCCGCCGATGGTGCGCAGCGTGAATTCCCGGGCGAAGGTCTGGGCGCTGCGCCATGGGGTGGTGGGCGTGTTGCCGGCGTAGTCCCAGTTGCTCATCCAGCCCAGGCCGATGCGCTTGCCATCGGGTATGCCGTTCCAGGTCACGGCGGCATAGAAGTCGGCGCCGTAGTCGAGCCAGTTGGCTTCTTCCTTGGCAGCGTCTGAAAAAACGATGTGGTCGACCAGGATATGGCCCCAGCCGCCCGTGTTTTTGTCGACCACCTGGATCTGCGCGCTCTTGCCCCGGTAGGCGTCCACGTTCCAGCTGCGCCAGTTCAGGGTTTCGGCATTGGCGCCGGTTGCGCTTTTCACCACCTGGCCGTTGACCAGCAGGTTCACCGTCGTTTCATCGCTGACGGGCTTGGCCGGCTGGTCCGATGCCTCGAACACGTCGGCAACGATGTGTCCCCAGGCGCCGTCGTTGTCGTCGATGATGACAATCTGGGCCTGCTGTCCGGCGAACTCGCGCACGTCCCAGTTTGTCCAGTTCAGTTCGGAATCCGCCCCGGTGGCGCTGCGCACCACCTTGTCATTGACCTTGAGCACCACCGCCGTGGGATTGGGGCTGCTGTAGGGATGGTTGCCGCCGCCGATGAGGAAGTTGATGTAGTCCCTGGAGATGGTGAAGGTGGGCGACGTCAGGCTGCCCTTGGACACGTCACCGGCACCGATGAGGGAATTGAACACACCCGCGCCCAGCTTGCCGGCTGCCGCTTGCCGGTCGGCGTTGCTTCCTGCGGCAACTTTTTGCCCTACCACGTCGCCGGAGGCCGTCCAGCCCAGGTCGGCGTAAGTGGCATTGGCCGGGCCTTCAAAAACGGCGCCCGGGAACAGCAGGGTTCCCGCAGGCACCGTGCCGTCGCCCGCACCGGGCAAGCGCGGATGGCGCCCGCCGCCGACCATCAGATTGATGTACTTGCTCGTGACGGTAAAGGCGGGCGAGGTGAGCGTGCCCGTGGCGCCGTCGTCCTTGCCCAGCCGGTAGGTGTCGAGCAGCTGGCTGCCCAGGTTGTCGGCCACGCCATGCGAGGGGGCCACGGGCGTCTTGCCCACAAAGTCGCCCGTCGAGGTCCAGCCGGTGGCATCGAAGCTGGCCGCTTCAAAATCCTGGTAGACGGTGCCCGTGGGGGGCTTCTTGTCGATCACGCTGTTGGCGTCGGCCACAAAGCGCGTGCCGTCGAATTTCCCCACAAAATAATGCGCCCCGGAACCACCGGCCACCGAGCCGGGGTTGATGTTGATGTTCATCACCCATTTGCGTTTGCTGGCGTCGCCATCGACGGGCAGCTCGAACAGGTCGGGACATTCCCAGATGCCGCCGACCGCGTTGGCCGGGCCAAAGGCGCTCATGTAGGTCCAGTCGCGCAGGTTCTTGGACGAAAACAGCAACGCCTGGTGCTTCTCCGAGGCAACGGCAACCATGACCCATTTTTGCTCCGGTGCATACCAGAAGACTTTTGGATCGCGGAAATTTTGCCCTTCGGTTTCAAACGGGGCCGGTGGCGCGGCAATCACCGGGTTGGCGGCGTACTGCGTCCACGTGCGTCCCCGGTCCAGGCTGTAGGCGATGGACTGGGCCTGGGCATTCGGGGCAAGCACCTGGCCGTTGGCCAGCGTTTTTCCTTGCGGGTACACGCTGGTGTAGACGGCCACCATGGCAGGATTGCCGGCGCTGCCAAGGCCGCTGGTATTGTTGGTGTCCACCACCACGCTGCCGGAGAAGAACATTTGCGTGAGCTTGCCGCCGGCGTCTTTTTCGGCCGTCAGGGCGACGGGCAGCTCGTTCCAGTGCAGCAGGTCGGTGCTGACGGCGTGGCCCCAGGACATGTCGCCCCAGGTATTGCCGTTCGGGTTGTACTGGTAGAACAGGTGGTATTCGCCGTCGTGGTAGACCAGTCCGTTGGGATCGTTCAGCCAGTTTTTGGCGGCGGTGTACGAGAGCTGGGGGCGGTAGGTTTCAAGGTGGCTGGACTGCGGCTGTCCGCTGTCGCTGTCGTTGCCGCCGCTGCAGCCCACCAGCAGGGTGGCAAGGCAAGAGGCGAGAAGAGGGAAGTGGTTTGACATGCTGTCTCCTTTATAGGTATGTTTTATTCCGGCTGCACGTTTCTCAGTCCGCCAGCGGCTCGCTGATCACACCTTTCTTGAACAGGAAATTGGCGTACGGCTGCATTTCGCCCGTCTGCACGATGGCGTAGGCGCCCTTGACGCGTTCGTAGAAGGCGAAGCGCTCGACCGCCTCGCATTGCTCGGGCGTGGCGGCGCCGGTGGCGGCGATCTGCTCGAGCATGGTGCGCTGCAGCGCCGACAGGTAGCCGTCGGCGGTGTTGCATACCTTCATGAAGGCGACCGGCTGGTCCACCATGGCGTCGAGCGGAAACACCGACAGCAGCGCCGCGCTGGCGCGCTGCAGGTCGATGCCGGGCAGGCGCACCAGCGGCTTGCCCTGGCCCAGGGTCTGGCTGGTGAAGTTGGCGTCGACCAGCACGATTTCCTCGCCATGCCCCATTTCGCACAAGATCTTCAGCAATTCCGGGCTGAGCAGCGGATCGATTCCCTTAAGCATGAGCTTCCTCCGGAAATTCCTCGGCGCTCTTCGCGCCCGTCATCACTGCCACGGTGTCGGGCATGCTGATGTGCTTCGGGTTCAGCACGGCGACGCGCTTGCCCAGGCGTTGCACGTGGATGCGGTCGGCGATCTCGAACACGTGCGGCATGTTGTGGCTGATCAAAATCACCGGCAGGCCGCGGTCGCGTACATTGCGTATCAGTTCCAGTACCATATTGCCCTCCTTTACGCCGAGTGCGGCGGTTGGTTCATCGAGAATCACGACATGTCTGGCAAACGCCGTGCTGCGCGCCACGGCCACGCCCTGGCGCTGGCCGCCAGACAAGGTGCCGACGGCTTGCTTCATCGAGCGGATGCCGATCTTCAAATCGCGCATATGGGCTTCCGCCTCGGCCAGCATCTTCTTCTTGTCGATGCAGCGCAGGAAGCGCGACAACATGCCCTTGCGCAGCAGCTCGCGGCCGAGGAACAGGTTCTCGGCGATCGTCATGGCCGGCGCCACCGCCAGGTCCTGGTACACGGTTTCGATGCCGTAGCGGCGGGCGTCGATCGGCGACTTCAGATGAATCGGCTTGCCGTCGAGCAGCATCTCGCCCTCGTCGGGCACGAGGGCGCCCGACAGGGCCTTGATCAGCGAGGATTTGCCGGCGCCGTTGTCGCCGATCACGGCGAGTATTTCTCCCGGCAATAAATCGAAATCGGTGCCGTCGAGGGCGGTCACGCTGCCGTAGCGCTTGACCAGGCCGCGGGCCTGGAATACGGCTTGCACATGTGTCGTCATGCTCATCAACCTTTCTTGTGTGTCAGTTGATCGGTGGCCACGGCCAGGATGACCAGGATGCCCGTCACCAGGATCTGGTACACCGAGGACACGCCCATCAAGGTCAGGCCGTTGCGGAACACGCCGACGATCAGCACGCCGACCAGGGTGCCCATGATCGAACCACGCCCGCCGAACAGGCTGGTGCCGCCGAGCACGACGGCGGTGATGCTGTCGAGGTTGTCGGTCTGGCCGCCTTGCGGGTCGCCCACGCCCATGCGCGCCACGGACATCAGCGCGGCGATGCCGTAGCACATCCCGGCGATCATGTAGACGCCCAGCAAAACTTTATTCGTGGCGATGCCGGTCAGGCGGGCCGCTTCCGGATTGTTGCCGACGGCGTAGAGGTGGCGGCCGGGCGCGGTCTCGCGCAGGTACAGCCAGGTCAGCACGTACATGCCCAGCATCAGCACGGTGCCGTAGGTAAAGGTGGCCTGGCCAAGCTGGAAGGTGTTGCCGAAAAATCCCATCGCTTCCGGCAGGCCGGTGACGGTCTGGGCCTGCGAGTACAGCTGCGTGACGGCGAAGGCAATGTTCATCGTGCCCAGCGTGACGATAAACGCCGGCAGCTTGATCGAAGTGACCAGCGCGCCGTTGATGAAGCCGATCAGCACGGTGACGGCGATGCCGCACCCGATCGCGAGATAGGGGTTCATGCCGAGGTCGACGGCGAATTTGGTCATGATGACCGAGCCCAGCGCCATGGCCATGCCGCAGGACAGGTCGATGCCGGCGGTCAGGATGATCAGGGTCTGGCCGATGGCGATGATGCCGACGACCATGACTTGCTGCAAAATCAGGGAAAAATTCTGGCTGCTGAGGAAGCGGTCGCTTTGCGACGCAAAGAACACGCAGGCGGCGAGCAGGGCAATGACCGGGCCCAGTTTGGAGAGCGGCGGCATAAATGTCGGAACGGTGGAACGCATCTGTTATCCATATTCAAGAGGGGAAAAAGGAGGCGCGCAGGCGGCCACGCGCCGGCAAGGCAGATCGTCTTGCCGAACGCGGCTGACTGCGTGGATTTATTTACCCCAGCAGGAGTTCAGGCCGAACGCCGTGTCGCGGCTCTCGACGCCCGCTTGCTGCTTGTCGCTGATCAGGGTGACGCCGGTATCGACGTAGCCGCTGGCCTTCTTCCCGTTCTTGGCGTACTCGACGCCGGCTTCGACGCCCAGGCCTGCCATGTTCAGCGGATACTGCTGCGAGGTCGCCGCGATGACGCCGGCCTTGACGTCGCGCACGCCGGCGCAGCCGCCGTCGACCGAGACGATCATCACGTTCTTTTCCTTGCCCACGGCCTTGAGCGCCTTGTAGGCGCCGGCAGCGGCCGGTTCGTTGATGGTGTACACGAGATTGATGTCGGGATTTTTCTGCAGGCAGTTTTCCATCGCCGTCTGGCCCTTGCCCTGGTCGCCGAAACTGTCGGCCATGCACACCACGTCGGCGGTTTTCGCCGGCCCGACCGTCTTGGCGCTGATGCCCGGCGCGCCAAAGCCGGCCAGGAAACCGTTGTGGCGGGCTATCCCCACCGGATGGCCGGGGAACAGGTCCAGCATGGCGATCTTGACGGGCTTGCCGGCGAAGGCGGCCTTCGCGTATTGGCCGATCAGCAAGCCGGCCTTGTAGTTGTCGGTGGCGAACAGCGCATCGGTGGCGTCCTGCGGCTCGGTCGGGCTGTCGAGGGCGATCACCAGCACGCCGGCTGCGCGCGCCTTCTTGATGGCCGGCACGATGGCTTTCGAATCGCTCGGGGTGATCATGATCGCCTTGGCGCCGGCGGCCACCATGTTCTCGATCGCCGTGACTTGGCCGGCGTTGTCGCCGTCGGCGCGTCCGGCCGCCGTCAACAGCTTGGCGCCCTTCAGTTTCGCGCGTTGCTGCGCGCCTTCTTTCATCTTCACGAAGAAGGGGTTGGTATCGGTCTTGGTGATCAGGCCGACGATTGCTTCCTCGGCCATGGCGGCGCCGCCGGCTGCCGTCAGGATAGCCAGTGCGATGCATTGTTTGACGTTCATTGTGTTGTCTCCAGAATCTATTTATTTTTTACCGGGAGGCGATTGCCTCGGCCTGGGGGCGGCCGTCAATGCGGTGCCCGAGCCAAATATACGCCCGGCTAATTAATAAATCAAGCGGCTTTATATATTGTGTGTGGTAAAAAAGACCAGCCCATCGGGGCCGGCATGGAGGCCGTTTTGCTGAAAAATAGTATTTGAAAACTGGCCGCTTTTGCAGTGGTGGCGGGCCTGCTTTGTTTTTATAGTGAGTTCACCGGTGGAAAACCGCCGGACTATAAAAATGGAGACGTGTTATGAAAATCATGACTGCTGTTGCATGGGGCGCCCTCATGTCCGCCGGATTTGCAGACGCCTCGGCGCAAAGCTGCTCGGTGCCCGTGATCAAGGTGCTGGCGCAAAAAAGCCTGGGCCTGACGGTGATGGAAAAGACCCTCGCCGAGTATGAAAAGAAAAGCGGCACCAAGGTTCAAATCAGCTATTTCGGCGAAAACGACCGCCGCTCGAAAGCCCGTCTCGACGCTTCCACCAAGGCCGGCTCCTACCAGATCTATTACATCGACGAAGCCAACGTGGCCGAATTCGCCACGGCCGGCTGGGTCGTCCCCCTGCTCAAATACCTGCCCAAGGACGCCGATTACGACGACTTCCTGCCGGGCCGCCGCGCCGTCGCCTCGTACAAGGGCGTAGCCTATTTCGCGCCCCTGATCGGCGGCAGCGATTTCCTGTTCTACCGCCGCGACCTGCTGGAAAAGGCCGGCATCGCCGTGCCGAAGACGCTCGACGAACTGGTCGCCGCCGTGAAGAAAATGAACAGCCCGCCGAACGTGTATGGCTGGGCCGCGCGGGGCCAGCGCGGCTCGGGCATGAATGTGTGGCGCTGGGCGCCGTTCATGCTGGCCGCCGGCGGCAAGTGGGAAAACAACGGCGTGCCCGCCTTCAATTCGCCGCAGGCCGTGAAAGCCACCACGCTGTACCGCGAGCTGTTCAAGTATTCGCCGCCGGGCGGCGCCACCTACGACTGGAGCAACGCGCTCGAAGCATTCAGGTCGGGCAAGGTGGCTTTCATGATCGAGTCGACGCCGTTTGCCGACTGGATGGAAGACCCGAAAAAATCCTCGGTGGTCGACAAGGTCGGCTATGTGCGTCCGCCATCGCCGCTGCCATCGGCCGCGTATGGCCACGGCCTGGCCATTTCCGCCACCGGTGCGAAAGATGAATGCACGCGCCAGGCGGCCGGCAAGTTCATCGCCTTCGCCACGGGCAAGGAGCAGGAGCAGGCGCGCCTGAAGGACAACGTCTTCAGCGACTACAACCGCACCAGCACCATCAACAGCGACTACTTCCGCAAGCACGTCAAGCCGCAGATCCAGGCGGGCCTGACGGACACCACGCCCGTCTCGCGCGTGACCATCTGGCCTAGCCCCGAGTGGCCGGACATCGGCGACAACCTGGGCGTCGTGCTGGAAGAAGTGTTTACGGGCACGCGCGGCGACGTGCAAAGCGCGCTCGATGAGGCGAATGAGTATGCGACGGAAGTAGTTTCGCGGGCGAAGAAGCGCAAATAAGCCCCGGGGTCGGTCGCTTCGCGATCGGATTGCGCCCCACTGGTGCGCAATTCCCCGCCGGGTCTGACCCCAGCTCTTGCTTTTGGGTTAAAGCCAGCGCTTGCCCGTTCTCGTTTGAAAGCTGATTCCTATGCCGCATACCATCCATAAAAAACGCCACACCTGGCTGCCGGCCGTCTTCCTGACCCTGCCGCTGCTGGTCCTGCTGGTCCTGGGCCTGGTGCCCAGCATCGCCGCCATCAACCTGGCCCTGCAAAACCGTGTGCTGCGCTACAGCGACAGCGACTACGTCGGCTTTGCCAATTTTCTCCGCCTGTTCGGCGACCGCCGCTTCGTCAATGCCGTGCAGGTATCGGCCATCTGGGAAGTGGTCACCGTGGCCGGCTCGCTGATCGTCGGCGTGCTGCTGGCCGTGTTCCTGTTCGAGAAGGTGAAGGGACGCACGCGTGACATCATCGCGCTGCTCTTGATCGTGCCCGTGCTGCTGCCGCGCGTGTCGGCCGCCTTCATCTGGAAGTTCATGTATTCGCCGCTGATGGGCATTTTGAACTGGATGCTCGAATGCGTGGGACTGGGCGGCACGGCCCTGCTGTCCGACCCCGCCACGGCCCTGTACGCGGTGGCGCTGGTCGACATCTGGCAGTGGGGCCTGTTCTTTGGCGCCGTGATCCTGAAGCTGCTGGAAACCCTGCCCGGCGAACCGCTGGAAGCGGCGCGCCTCGACTACGCCAGCACGCTCCAGGTGTATGCGTATATCGCGCTGCCCATGCTGAAGGTGCCCATCATGAGCCTCGTGTTCATCAAGATGGTCGAGTCGCTGCGTTCGTTCGACCTGATTTACGTGATGACCAAGGGCGGCCCCGGCATTTCCACGGAAACGCTGGACATGTACGCGTATGCGCAGGGCATCGGCCTGATGGGCAAGGTGTCGTACGCGTCCAGCATGGCCGTGCTGATGATGCTGGCCACGACAGTAATATTCACCCTGCTCTGGAAGCGAGTCGCCAAATGGGAAAACTGACTAAGAACACCCTAACCAAACCTACTGCGCAGCGCGATTTGCGGCCTCCGATGCTCACTGTGCATGCGCACAGCTCCGCTTCTCAGCCACAACTCACATCTGCTCGCAACGGTTTTGTCAGGTGTCTTAGGGTGCTGCGCACCCCGGGCGGCATTGGTGCCATCACCACCACCGCCATTACCACCGTCATCGTGCTGGTGGCGCTGTTCCCCATCCTGTGGGCCGTGCTCAATTCCTTCAAGGAGTTGATGGACATCGTCACGCCCGTGCCGCGCTTTTTCTTCAGCCCGACTCTGGCCAACTACAAGCAGGTGCTGGCCAGCCCGGAAGTGCTGACGGGGCTGGGCAACAGCGTGGCCATCGTTGGCGTCGCCGTGTTGCTGGGCGCCGTGCTGGGCGTGCCGGCCGCGTATGCGATCGCCCGCTATCCGATTCCGGCCAAGAAGGATATCCAGTTCTTCCTGCTGTCGCTGCGCTTTTTGCCACCGGTCGCCGTCGCCATTCCGCTGATCTCGATCTGGATCGACCTGGGTCTGTACGACTCGCGCCTGTCGATGGTGGTGACGTATCTGCTGGTGACCCTGTCGACCATCATCTGGCTGTCGATTCCCGCGTTTGCCCGCATCCCGAAAGAGATCGAGGAAGCGGCCGCGCTCGATGGCTACGGCCCTTACCAGGTGTTCTGGTACGTGGCCCTGCCGGTGGCCTCCAAAACCCTGATGGGCGGCATCGTCTTCAGCTTCGTGCTGGTCTGGAATGAACTGATGATCGCGCTGGCGCTGACCTCGTCGAAAAGCATGACCCTGCCCGTGGTGGCATCGGCCTTTACCTCGATGGGCCAGGAAGTGCCGTGGGGCGTGGTGAACGCTTCCACCGTGCTGCTGGCGCTGCCGCCGCTGCTGTTCGTCGGCATCCTGGGACGGCTGCTCAACTCCATGCTCAAACATAAATAAGGAATCCCATCATGCAAGCTCTCGTACTGGAACAAGCGCATTCCATCACCCTGCGCGACATCGACCTGCCGCTGGCCGTCGGCCCACGTGACGTGAAAATCAGGATCCACACCGTGGGCATCTGCGGCAGCGACGTGCATTACTTCAAACATGGCAAGATCGGCCCCTTCGCCGTCGAAGCGCCGATGGTGCTCGGCCACGAGGCGTCCGGCGTGGTGGCGGAAGTGGGCGATGAGGTGACGCACCTGAAGGTGGGCGACCGCGTGTGCATGGAGCCGGGCGTGCCGCAGTTCGATTCGCCGGCCACCATGCGCGGCCTGTACAACCTCGATCCCGCCGTGCGCTTCTGGGCCACGCCGCCCATCCATGGTTGCCTCACGCCGTACGTCGTGCATCCGGCCGCCTTTACCTTCAAGCTGCCCGACAACGTCAGCTTCGGCGAAGGCGCCATCGTCGAACCGCTGGCCATCGGCCTGCAGGCGGCAAAGAAGGCGGCCATCAAGCCGGGCGACGTGGCTGTCGTGATCGGCGCCGGCACCATCGGCGCCATGAATGCGCTGGCCGCGCTGGCGGGCGGCTGCTCGCGCGTGATCCTGGCCGACCTGGTGCCGGAAAAGCTGGCCCTGTTCGCGGACAATCCCGCCGTGACCACGGTCGACGTGCGCCACGCCAGCCTGGCGGACACGGTGCGCGCACTGACGGAAGGCTGGGGCGCCGACATCGTTTTCGAGGCCAGCGGCAGCATGCGCGCCTACGACAATATCGTCGACCTGCTGTGCCCGAACGGCTGCCTTGTGCTGGTCGGCATGCCGCCCGAGCACGTCCCCTTTGATATCGTCGCCATCCAGGCCAGGGAAGTGCGCATCGAATCCGTCTTCCGCTACGCGAACATCTTCCCGCGCGCCATCGCCTTGCTGGCCTCGGGCAAGATCGACGTGAAGCCCTTCATTTCGCGCACCTTCGGCTTTGCCGACGGCGTGCAGGCGTTCGAGGAAGCGGCCAAGGGCCATCCGCGCGACGTCAAGATCCAGATTGAACTGGCAGGAGACTGATCATGGCAAACATCGCTTGCAGGCAGCTGCACAAGACTTATGACGAGAAGACGGCCGTGCTGCAGCCGTTCGACCTGGAAATCGATGACGGCGAATTCATCGTCCTGCTGGGGCCATCGGGCTGCGGCAAGTCGACCCTGCTGCGCATGATCGCGGGCCTGGAAGACATCAGCGGCGGCGAGCTGCACATCGGCGGCGCCATCGTCAACGACTTGCCGCCGCGCGCGCGCAACGTGGCGATGGTATTCCAGAACTACGCGCTGTATCCGCACATGACGGTGTACGACAATATCGCCTTCGGCCTGCGCCGCCTGAAGGTACCGAACGACGAGATCGAGCGCCGCGTGCGCGAGGTGGCGGCCATCCTCAGCCTGGACAGCCTGCTGGAACGCAAGCCGCGCGCCATGTCGGGCGGTCAGCAGCAACGCACGGCCATTGCGCGCGCCATGATCAAGACGCCACAGGTGTTCCTGTTCGACGAACCGCTGTCGAATCTGGACGCCAAGCTGCGCGCGCAGCTGCGCGCCGACATCAAGCGCCTGCACCGCCGCCTGCGCACCACCACCCTGTACGTCACGCACGACCAGCTCGAAGCCATGACCCTGGCCGACCGGGTGGTGCTGATGAAAGGCGGGCATATCGAGCAGATCGGCACGCCGGCGCAGCTGTACAACCATCCGCGCACCCTGTTCGCGGCAGGCTTCATCGGCACGCCTGCCATGAATTTCATCGATGGCGTCGTCGAAAAAGACGGCGGGCAAACGGTGCTCGTGTGCGCCGGCTACCGCTGGCCATTGATTTCCTCCCGCTTCGCGGCGCTGCATTCGGGTGCGCGCGTGGTCTTCGGCCTGCGCCCGAATCATTTGCGCACGGCGCTGCCGCAGGAGCCGGCAGGCACGCATGGCCTGGCGTGCGTGATCGACCTGGTCGAGCTGCTGGGCGCCGAAGCGCTGATCAGCTTCCAGTACGGCGCCTTGAGCCTGTCGGCCCTGCTGCCGGCGAACGCGGCTAACAGTGCGGTGCAGGCGGGGCAGACCCTGGCGCTGGCCTTCGATGAAGAGCACATGCACCTGTTCGACGCCGACAGCGGGCTGGCCGTGGCGGCCAGTGGTCAGGTAAGTGGTTAGAATAGCTGGCAACGAGACCGCGCAAGGAACTGCCGTGACGCCTGACCTGGAACTGATCCACAAACCGATCCACGAATCGTTTCGCGCGTGGGCGCACGGCTTTCCGCACACGGTGGCGAAATGGCATTTTCATCCCGAGTACGAACTGCACTTCATCATCACGTCAAACGGCAAATTTTTTATCGGCGACCATATTGGCAGTTACGGGGCGGGCAATCTGATCCTGACGGGGCCGAACCTGCCGCATAACTGGGTCAGCGAACTGCCGGAAGGCGTGGTCTTGCCCGAGCGCGACCTGGTGCTGCAGTTTTCCAGCGACTTCATCGAACGGTGCGCGCTGCTGTTCCCGGAAATGGCGCCCCTGAAAGCCCTGCTGGGCGAGGCTGGCAGGGGCTTGCAATTTCCCGATGCGCTGGGCCTGCGCCTGGTGCCGCTGATGAAGGAATTGACGACGGCGCAGGGCTTGCGCCGGGTCGAACTGTTTACGCGTTTGTTCGGCGAGCTGTGCGAGTGCCGCGAGCGGCGGCCCCTGGCCAGCGTCACTTATCTGGCGCAGGCGGGCCGCTACATGTCGTCGACCATCAACCTGGTGCTGGCGTATATCAAGCAGAACATCACGCTCGATTTTTGCGAGCAGGATGTGGCCGACGTGGCGGAAATGAATACCTTGAAATTCACGCGTTTCTTCCGCAAGCATACGGGCACCTCGTTCATTCAATACGTGAACCAGGAGCGCATCGCGCTGGCCTGCGAGCTGCTGATGAATACGGACATGAAGGTCACCGATATCTGCTACCGCACGGGCTTCAACAACCTTTCCAATTTCAACCGCCAGTTTTTGGCGCACAAGCACATGTCGCCGTCGAAATTTCGCTCCTGCCTGCTGATGAACATGCCCGATCCATCCGGCGACGGCCATTCTTAACTTTATTCTGGAATCAAATGACTTATCTCGGTATCGATATCGGCACTTCCGAAGTCAAGGCCATCCTCACCGATGACGCCCAAGCCATCCTCGCCAGCGCCGGCGTGACCCTGCGCGTGTCCAGCCCCCATCCCGGCTGGTCGGAACAGAATCCCGAAGACTGGTGGCACGCCACACTGGATGTCATCGCCGCCATCCGCGCCGCGCAGCCGGTGGCATTTTCCGACTTGCGCGGCATCGCCCTGTCGGGCCAGATGCATGGCGCGACCCTGCTCGACAAGCAGCAGCACGTGCTGCGCGCGGCCATCCTGTGGAACGATACGCGCGCCTTTGCCGAGTGCGTGGAACTCGAGGCGCTGGTGCCCGAGTCGCGCGCCATCACGGGAAACCAGGCCATGCCCGGCTTCACGGCGCCCAAGCTGCTGTGGCTGCAAAAGTACGAGCCCTCGCTGTTCCGCGCCACGGCCAAGGTCTTGCTGCCCAAGGATTACGTGGCCCTGCGCCTGACGGGCGAGTATGTGTCCGACATGTCCGACGCTTCCGGCACCCTGTGGCTGGACGTGGCCAAACGCGACTGGTCCGAGCGCATGCTGGCCGCCACCGGTTTGACGCGCGAGCACATGCCGCGCCTGGTCGAGGGCAGCGCCGCCGCCGCGCAGGTGCGGCCTTCGCTGTGCCAGGAATGGGGCATCGCGCACCCGGTGCTGCTGGCCGGCGGCGCGGGCGACAATGCGGCGGCGGCTGTCGGCCTGGGCGTGGTGGAGCCGGGCGCCGGCCTGCTGTCGCTGGGGACCTCGGGCGTGCTGTTCGCCGGCAGCGACGGTTTTGCACCGAATCCCGGCCAGGGCGTGCACGCGTTCTGCCATTGCCTGCCCGAGCGCTGGCACCAGATGAGCGTGATCCTCAGCGCCGCGTCCAGCCTCAGCTGGGTGGCGCGGCTGACGCAGTCGAGCGACATCGGCGAATTGGTCAGCCTGGCGGAAAACGTCGAGGCGCGCACGGCGCCCATCTTTTTGCCTTACCTGAGCGGCGAACGCACGCCGCATAACGACGCTTCCGCGCGCGGCGTGTTTTTTGGCTTGTCGACGGAACACGGACGGGCCGAGCTGGCCTACAGCGTGATGGAAGGCGTGGCCTTTGCCATGGCCGACGGCAATGCGGCCTTGCGCAGCGCCGGCACGCATCTGGAAGAAGCGTCGTTCGTGGGCGGCGGTTCGCGCAGCCGCTTCTGGGCGCAGCTGTGCGCGAATGCCTCGGGCTTGAACGTGCTGCGCCACGACCACGGCGCGGCTGGCGGCACCATGGGCGCGGCGCGCCTGGCGCAAATGGCCGTGACGGGCTTGCCGCCCGCGCAGGTGTGCACGCGCCCGCCCGTACAGGAAACGGTCGCGCCGCAAGCCTCCGCCGTGCTGGACGAACGCCTGGCGCGCTACCGGCGTTTGTATCCGCTGCTGCGCGAGGAGTTTGCGGGAGCGGCCGCGGCGTAGCGCTGAAACGACCGGCAAGATTGCCGGCCTGACCATGCTGCGAACACGTCACTATGGCTAGGCAGTCAACCTTTCCTTGTAATTTGTTGTTTCTATGTTGAAAGTGTTTCTCTAGCGAAAGCCTTGCTTTGTTTTTCTCGGGGCGCGCCGCATGATTTCCCATTTGGTGAGAATTGGATAGTTTTTGGCGGCGCCTTTGTTGCCATCCTGTTCTTGCCGCCGGGAGAAACACATGCAACTTGCGAATCTTAAAATCTCCGTCCGCCTCGGTCTCCTGGGCGCCTTCTTCTTTCTTGCGCTGGTGTTCGTCGGCGCGCGCGGCTGGAGCGCGCTCGACGCGGCCAGTGCCCGCAGCGCGGACGCCATGCAGCGTTCCGTGGCCCTGACGGAAGCGGTCGATGCGGCGCGCAGCGCGCAGGTGGAATTCAAGATCCAGGTGCAGGAGTGGAAAAACATTTTGCTGCGCGGCGGCGATGCGGCCGCCTTCCAGCGTTACCGCGAAGCGTTTGTCGCCAGCGGCGCGCAGACGCGCAAGGAATTGAAAAGCCTGCAATCGATGATGGCGGCGCTGGGCCTCGACACGGCGCCCGTGCAACAGGCGCTGCAGGCGCACGACGCGCTGGGCGTGAGTTACCTGGCGGCCTTGCAAAAATTCGATGGCGCGCGCGCCGACAGCGCCCAGGCCGTCGATGCGCTGGTCAAGGGCATGGACCGCGAACCGACGCGCCAGATCGACGCCATCGTGGCCGCCATCGGCAAGCAGTCGCACAGCCTGATGGCGCAGATGAAGGAACAGGACGCGGCCGCGCACCGTAGCGCCAGCATCGCCATGCTGGCCACTGTGCTGGTGACCCTGGTCGTCGGCAGCGTCACCGTGTGGTGGCTGATCCGCAGCATCACGGTGCCGCTGGGCGCGGCCGTCGGCATCGCCCAGCAAGTGGCGGCCGGCGACCTGCGCGCCGTGGTGGCCGATGGCAGCCGCGATGAAATCGGCGACCTGCTGAGGGCCCTGAAAGCGATGAGCGGCAACCTGGCCGCCATCGTTGGACGGGTGCGCACCGGCACGGACGCCATCGCCACGGCCTCGGCGGAAATCGCCAGCGGCAATATGGACCTGTCCTCGCGCACGGAAGAACAAGCCAGTTCGCTGGAAGAGACGGCCGCCTCGATGATCGAGCTGACATCCACCGTGCGGCAGAATAACGAGAATGCCGACCAGGCGCGCCAGCTGGCCGGCGGCGCGTCCGACGTGGCGCAGCGCGGCGGCGCAGCCGTGGCGCAGGTGGTGCAGACCATGAGCCATATCAATGCTTCGTCCAAGCGCATCGTCGACATCATCGCCGTCATCGACGGCATCGCCTTTCAGACGAATATTCTGGCCCTGAATGCGGCCGTGGAAGCGGCGCGCGCGGGCGAACAGGGGCGTGGTTTCGCCGTCGTGGCGACGGAAGTGCGCAGCCTGGCGCACCGCTCGGCCGCGGCGGCCATGGAAATCAAGCAGCTGATCGGCGAATCCGTGCGCACGGTGGAAGAGGGCAGCGTGCTGGCCGGCCAGGCGGGGCGCACGATGGATGACGTGGTGAGCAGCGTGCAGCGCGTGAACGCCATCATCGGCGAGATCGCCGTGGCCAGCGTGGAGCAGCGCGACGGCATCGAGCAGATCAGCATCGCCATCAGCCAGATGGATGGCGTGACGCAGCAGAACGCGGCCCTGGTGGAGCAGGCCGCCGCCGCCGCAGACGCGCTGCAGCAGCAGGCGGCCAGTCTGGCCGACGCCGTCAGCATCTTCAAGCTGCACGGCACGCCCCGCGTGGCCGCATCGGCGGGCGCCACCCCGGGCAGGACGCTGTCGCTGGCTTGAAGCACACGTTCCGCGCGCCGCTTGATGCCAGTCAAGCGGCGCCCGATCAGGCAAATATCGCGCCGAAATTCTTATATTATTTCCTTTCAGCATGTATCTGCG
>NZ_LNCE01000002.1:0-552 GCF_001445815.1 Janthinobacterium sp. Ant5-2-1
ATATCCGCAGCTTCGGTGACTGGCTTAGCCCCGTTACATCTTCCGCGCAGGACGACTCGATCAGTGAGCTATTACGCTTTCTTTAAATGATGGCTGCTTCTAAGCCAACATCCTGACTGTTTTAGCCTTCCCACTTCGTTTTCCACTTAGCCAATCTTTGGGACCTTAGCTGGCGGTCTGGGTTGTTTCCCTCTTGACGCCGGACGTTAGCACCCGACGTCTGTCTCCCAAGCTCGCACTCATCGGTATTCGGAGTTTGCAATGGTTTGGTAAGTCGCAATGACCCCCTAGCCATAACAGTGCTCTACCCCCGATGGTGATACTTGAGGCACTACCTAAATAGTTTTCGGAGAGAACCAGCTATTTCCAAGTTTGTTTAGCCTTTCACCCCTACCCACAGCTCATCCCCTAATTTTTCAACATTAGTGGGTTCGGACCTCCAGGGCGTGTTACCGCACCTTCATCCTGGCCATGAGTAGATCACTTGGTTTCGGGTCTACACCCAGCGACTGATCGCCCTATTCGGACTCGATTTCTCTACGGCTTCCCTAT